>JAYVQG010000192.1:0-7052 GCA_043757025.1 Limnoglobus sp. | reverse complement strand
AAATCGACCGACCACGACACAAAATCGACCGAGTACGACACAAAATCGACCGACCACGACATTCTCACGACACTTGGAGACACTTTCACGACACTTCGCGACACCGTGCAAATTCCGACTTACGTCAAATCGTCTTGAACTTTTTGACTTCACGATTTCGTGTGGGTGATGGGGAATCGCGATAATCGCAAACGATAACCGGTTGAGTATCGTCTAATGTTCGCGTATCGTAATAGTACCCAATTCACCTTGTCACACCTTCGAGGTTCCTGATGCGAAATCGACACTCAACGACGCGGCTCCGCAAACGCTCGCCGTTGCTCGGTATCGAGGGCCTCGAAGATCGCGTCGTACCGGCCGCGATCCTGAACATCACGAACGCCCCAACGGGCGTCTTTCCGCTATTCGACCTCGTCGATCCGGCGGGGGGCGTCGTTTCCGGCAATGCGACCTTCCTTCCGTCGGGGAACGTCGTTGTTGTCGGGAGTAGCACGGCCTACTTGTTCAACGGCACGACGGGCGCTCACATCAGCACGCTTACCGATGGTGCGGGCAGTGTGACGGTCCTCACCGATGGTAACTACGTCATTCAAAGTCCCTTCTGGAGAAACGCGGCGGGTGCCCGAGTCGGCGCGGTCACGTGGGGAAGTGGCGTGACGGGCGTGAGCGGAGTACGATCCGCGACCAATAGTCTCGTCGGTTCGAGAGAAGGTGACTCGTATAGACTAGGGCGACTTCCTGCTGGAACACTTGTATACGAGATTCCCACACAAAGTGTGACGCTGCTCAGCAACGGGAATTACACCGTCAGCACACCGAACTGGGACGACGGCACAGTCGTCGATGCAACGGCGCTCACGTGGAGCGATGGAACCAAGGGCGTGAGTGGGGTCATCGCCGCTACCAACAGTCTCATCGGAGCCTTTGGTAGGGTGACGCCGCTTGTCAGTGGCAACTTTGTCGTCAGCGGTAACCGGGGAATCACCTGGGTGGACGGTACCAAAGGCATCACGGGAAAAGCAGTCGACGCCGTAACCGTCGCCAACAGTCTCATCACGGCACCATTTACGAGCGTGACGCAGCTATCGAGTGGCAATTACCTCGTCCGGACCGACAAAGGAGTCACGTGGGGTGATGGCAACAAGGGCGTGAGTGGGGATATCACGGCGGCCAACACACTCATCGGCAGCGGTCTTGTGACGGAGTTGACCAACGGAAACTACCTCGTCAGCGATCCGTACTGGGACAACGGTGCCGTCACCGATGCCGGGGCGGTCACGTGGGGGAGTGGCACGACAGGCATCAGTGGGAACGTCTCTGCGGCCAACAGCCTCATCGGATCGCAGAGCTTCGACAGTGTGGGCATTTTCGGTGTCACACCGCTCACAAATGGCAACTACGTCGTCAGCAGTCGTTTCTGGAACAACGGCGCGGTTGCAGATGCGGGTGCGGTGACGTGGGGGGATGGGGACAATGGCCGGATTGGATTCATCAGCACCGCCAACAGCCTCGTCGGGACGCAGGACTTCGACCAAGTGGGCATTAGTGGTATTACGGCACTTTCCAACGGCAACTACGTTGTTGGCAGCGGTGCCTGGAACAACGGTGCGGTCGTGGATGTGGGTGCGGCGACGTGGGGAGATGGAGCCAAAGGCCTCATTGGATTCATCAGCACCGCCAACAGCCTCGTCGGGTCGCAGACCTTCGACCAAGTGGGCAGTAGTGGTATTACGGCACTTTCCAACGGCAACTACGTTGTTGGCAGCGGTGCCTGGAACAACGGCGCGGTTGCAGGTGCGGGTGCGGTGACGTGGGGCGATGGAACCAAAGTCACGAGTGGAGTCGTCAGCGCGGCCAACAGCCTCGTCGGATCGCAGACCAACGACCAGGTAGGCTCCGATGATTTAACGACGCTCCTCAACGGAAACTACCTCGTCCGCAGCCCGTTCTGGGACAACGGCGCGGTCGTCGATGCCGGGGCGGTGACGTGGGGCGATGGCACGAAAGTCACGAGTGCGATCGTCGATGCCACCAACAGTCTCGTGGGATCGCATACCGACGATTTCAAGCAATTTCGGTTGCAATTTGCCCCTATCACGTCTCAGGTCGTGGTTCTCGCCGATGGCGACTATCTGATTGTCAATTCTCTCTGGGATAACGGCGCTGTCGTCGATGCGGGGGCGGTGACTTGGGGAGATGGCACCAAGGGTGTCAGCGGGGCTGTCTCCGCCAACAATAGTCTCGTTGGATCGCAAACCAAAGACTACGTGGGCAATTATGGTGTTACGGAGCTGACCAATGGCAACTACGTCGTTCGCAGCCCAAATTGGGATGAACGTGGGTTTCTCGACGCAGGGGCAGTCACATGGGGCGATGGCAGCAAGGGCATCCGCGGTCTCGTCTCTCCCGGCAATAGCCTCGTCGGGTCGAATTTCTACGATTACGTGGGCACGAGTAACAGCAACCGAAGCGAGAGCTTTTTCCCATTCGATACGATTACAATCGACGGCGTGATGGCACTGACCAATGGCAATTACGTCGTCAACAGTCCCGGCTGGGACAATGGTGCGCTCAGCAATTCGGGGGCGGTGACATGGGGAGATGGCACCAGGGGAACCAAGGGGGCGATTACTGCCGATAACAGCTTTCTCGGAAATCAAAATGGTTATGATCGAAATGTCTCCGCACTCTCGACTGGCAACTACGTCGTCAGCAATTCCACGGACGTGGGACCGATCACCGTTTGGAATGGCACCACGGGCCGGACCATCGATGGCGCGAACACCATCACGCCGCAAAACAGTATCATCGGCAGCGCTGCGGATACGTCACTCAACTATCTGTCGTCCAGTCCCGACGGTCAACTGCTCGTCATTAGCTCGCAAGGCCCGCTCCGAATCGCCGATGCCAACCTGCTCACGTTCGATCGCTCCGGCTCGAAGACGATCGACGTCTCGCCGAATCTGTTCGCGCTGAGTTTGAACTCGGGCCAGGATGTTCTTTCGCAAGCGACCGCGACGATCAACGTCACTTCGCCCATCGTCGTCGACAACCCGATCGGCAACGGCGGCGCGCTGACTTTGCAATCGCAGGGGGCGCTGAATCTCAATGCGAACATCACCACCGATAACGGCAACCTGACGCTCCTCGGCACGACGATTACCCCGGCGGCGGGAGTCACGGTCAACACCGGTACGGGAACGCTCAATTTGCCGAATGGTAAGCTCGTACTCCATCAGGCGTTGACCGTAAATGGCGGCGTCAACCTGTCGGGCGTGGCGCTTAACGTCCAATTGCCGGTTCCGACAAATCCAGGTCAAATCATCACGCTCATCGACAAACAAATCGCCGGCGCGATCGTCGGTACTTTCGCGGGTTTGCCACAAGGCGAGACACTCACGCTGAACGGATTGGCCTACACAATCAGCTACACAGGTGGAGACGGCAACGATGTGGTACTGACTCCGCCCGTAATGCCTGTCCTCGTCGGCGTGCCGCAATTTGCGGCGGGAACCGATGTCGGTGGCGGCACCGCGACGCTGTTCAACGCCGATAAATCCGCGCGGTTTGCCGTCGCGCCGTTCGCGGGTTTCACGGGTGGCGTTCACACCGCGGCGGCGGACTTCAACGGCGACGGCGTGGCCGATCTGATCGTCGGCACCGGGCCTGGCATCGCGACTCGCGTGTTGGTACTCGACGGCAAAACGCAGGCAGAACTCTTCTCAGTTGCGCCGTTTGAAGCCTCGTTTACGGGTGGCGTTTACGTCTCCGCGGGCGATGTCAATGGCGATGGCATTCCAGACTTGGCGATCACACCCGACGAAGGGGGCGGGCCGCGCGCGGACGTTTACAGCGGTGCGATCGGCTTCCCGAAAATCGCAAGTTTCTTCGGTATCGACGACGTGAATTTCCGTGGCGGGGCGCGTTCGGCCATCGCGGACATGACGGGCGATGGCACCGCAGACTTGATTGTGGTGGCCGGTTTCGGTGGCGGGCCGCGTGTCGCGGCATTCGACGGCAAGTCGCTGAGTACCGGCACACCGGTGAAGATCTTCGGCGACTTCTTCGCCTTCGAGCAAGCGCTACGCAACGGCATCTTCGTCACCGCCGGCGATATTAACGGCGACGGCTTCGCCGACCTCATCGCCGGTGGCGGACCGGGTGGCGGCCCGCGTGTCTTGGCGCTCGATGGCAAGAGTTTGCTATCGAATCAGTACGTGAATCTCGCGAACTTCTTCGGCGGCGACATCAACAGTCGCGGTGGCATTCGCGTGGCAGTGAAGAACCTCGACGGCGATAACCGTGCCGACTTGGTCGTCGGTTCCGGAGCAGGTGCCGGTAGCCGCGTGACGGGTTACCTCGGCAAGAACATCGCCGCCGATGGCACACCGACGGCGCAATTCGACTTCGATGCGCTCGCCGGATTTAGTGGCGGCGTGTTCGTCGGATAAGAGTAGTGGTTAGTTGTGAGTGGTTAGTGGTGAGTTAGAATGTGAGAACGCAGTTATTGAAATCACTGCGTTCTCACACCCGATCGATTCTCGATTCGCTTTCGCGCATTTTGTAGAATACCGTCGAGTCGTGACACCACGACTCCGCACGCCAACACCATCCTGCCGGGGTTCCATCATGTTTCGACTCTGTTTCGTTCTCCTCGCGATGTCCGCACCGATGTTACCTGCCTCCGACTGGGTCGAATTTCGTGGGCCGGACGGCACGGGCCAGTATGTGGGTCCGAAGCTCGTGACCGAGTGGGGCACCGAGAAAAACGTGGCCTGGAAAGCGAAAGTGGCGGGCAAAGGCTGGTCGTCGCCGATCGTCGTGAAGGGTAAAATCATCGTCACGACGGCGGTGCCCGACGATGCCAAACCGAAGCCGAACTACTCGCTGCGCGCCGTCGCGTTCGATGCCGTCACCGGCAAACCCGCGTGGAACGTCGAGTTATTCGCGATGGACGGCGCAAAATCGCCCGGTGGGCACTCGAAAAATAGCTTCGCGAGTTCGACGCCGGTCTCCGACGGGGAGCGCGTGTTCGTTCACTTCGGGCACCTCGGCACGGCGTGTTTGGACCTCGATGGCAAGATCGTTTGGAAGGTCGACAGCTACAAATACGCACCGGTTCACGGTAACGGCGGCTCGCCGATTCTCGTCGGCGATGCGCTCGTGTTCAGCGTCGATGGCAGCGATCGACAGTACGTCGCGGCCTTGGACAAAATGACCGGCAGCGAGAAGTGGAAAACGGATCGCAAATCGACGGCGAGCAAGCGATTTTCGTTCACGACGCCGTTGGCGTTAACGAGCAACGGCAAGACGATTATCGTCAGTGCGGCGAGTGAATTCGTTGCCGGTTACGATGCCATCGACGGCAAGGAAATCTGGCGGGCGAAGTACCCGTCGGGGGGTTACTCGTTGATCGCACGGCCGATCTTCGTCAACGGCTTGCTCATCATTCAAACCGGCTACGACACGGCGAATCTGTTCGCGATCGACCCCACCGGCACGGGCGACATTTCCGCGAAGATCGTCTGGACGACTAAGAAAGGCGCACCGCACACGCCGTCGCCCATCGCACTCGGCGACGAAGTCTACACCGTCACCGATCAGGGGTTTATGACCTGCTTCGACGCCAAAACGGGCACCGTGTATTGGTCCGAACGGCTGAAGGGCAAGGGTTATTCCGCGTCACCGATCGTTGCCGACGGGAAGATTTACGCGGTCAGCGAAGATGGCGTTTGTAGCGTCGTCGAGGCTGCGAAAGCGTTCAAAGTCGTCGGCGAGTCCGAATTGAAAGAGCGTACGTTTTCGACGTTCGCCGCATCCGATGGCGGCCTGTTCGTCCGCACGGAAACGATGCTGTACCGCTTTCAGGCTAAGTAAGATCGTCGTCGTCGGGTACGGGCTGGAAGTGTTTCGCGTGGCTGTAGGCGTAGTCGTTCAGCCGCCCCGGCACGACGTGGACGTGGTCGCGATACTCGACGTCCATTCGAAACAAAAACTCGGCGAGCGCGTCGAGTTGGTTGCGTCGTTCGGTGTCGTCGTTGGGCGGGCCGGTCGGGCCGAATGCGGCAATCGCTTTCAGCACGACGCTCGCTTGGTTCGTCGCATCGATGACGGATAATGCCACGCTCGCCTCGGCGGCACGGTTGCCGTACGGTCCTTCAAAATAGCGCCGGAACCCGCCCGTCATCACTTCGTCGTCGAGTGCCGTCACCGCGAAATAGACCTTCTGCGGTAGGCTCAACCCGTCGTAGCCGACTCGTCGTTCGCGGTCGCGCACGATCTCCCACGTACTCGGCATTTTGTGGAACGATGCGTTGGCGCGTCGAAATAGGAAGTAGCGCGCGATCAACACCAGCCCCCAAATGGCCGACGTCATCCCGAGGCCGATGAGCGCCGTGGCGAACAGGTTCGCCTTCAAGTTCGGGCCGCGTACGATGGCGAAGTAGGCGATGCCACCGAGGAGAATCAGGCCGATGAGCGCATCGGTGAGAAGGTCCGGTGGTGGGGCATCGTCGTCGGTCGAACGATCGCCGAACGCGCCAGCCATCATCCAGATGGCGAGGCCGACAATGCTGGCCACAGAGATGAGAATGCGAACGAGGCTACCGTTGGGATCGGTGGCTTCGCCGTAGGTGATGACCGCACCACAAAGGAGCGTCACCGCGCCGAGTGCGACGCGAAAATACGAAGTCGGGCGAACGAACACGACATTCTCCGTCGAACCGATCGATAATACTCCGGCTTAATCTACGAACCTGTAAGGTAGCGGTCGTGTCGGTGATTTCACGATGGGTTGTGCGAATGTAAGGAGAACATCATGCCCGCAAGGGCGCAAAACTTCAAGCGTTCAACGTGCTGAACCTCGACAAGGCGCAATTGGTCGATCGCGACATCGGGGTGTCACTCTCGAAAGAAATCGGGTTGCGCGAAGGCATCGTGTTGCGTCCCGCCACTGAGTACCTGTCCAAGAATTACTCCGTGAGCTTCGGATGTGGGCGGATCGTGTAGTTCCATTGCGGGCAGATCGCGTGGCGAGTCAGCTGTATCGTCGC
>JAYVQG010000191.1:0-26463 GCA_043757025.1 Limnoglobus sp. | reverse complement strand
ATGCGTCCCGGTCAGACACGGAATTTAACCCAACTGTCGAGAATTCCATAAACTCTTTCCAACATTGTACTTCCGGCGGATACAGTAGAATTAGTTAGTTTCACAGCCGTTTTGATGTATTGTATGAAGTGGTGAACAGGACAAGCCTTAATTCCGCCGCTTCGCGGACTTTCGCCCTGGGCGGTAGCCCTTATTTTGCACTTGGGGTGGCACGGTGCGTTCGCCGGCGGGTTCGCCAATGGCGGGGTTGGCGATGCTGTGCGAGTGGTCGTTTCTTAGGGCGGCGTTGGCTTTCTTTCGGCGGTACGGCGGGGATGAGTCCTTCGCGGCCGCCGATGAGGACTTGGCGTTTGGCTTCAATTAAGGCTTGTTGCACATCGAATTAGTTCTCGGGCTTGAAGAACTGCATGAGGGCGCGTTGCATTTTGCGGTTGTTTAACCCCTTGGCGATGTTTACGGTCTTCTTGGTGATGGGATCGATGCCCGTGTAGTACATACACGTAGCAATGTCGGTGGCTGCATCGCGGCACTGTTTCGACTAATTCGACTGTTGCGACGGATTCGATTCTGTGGTAGACTACACTTGTCACCATACATGAGGAGATTCCGATGGCCGTCATGATTCCCCACAACTTTGAAACGGTTTCGCCGAGCGAGGCCGATGCCGTGCTTGCCCGCGAATCGAGCCGCCGTCTCGCCACACGCAAGTCGGGACGGACGAGCAGCATCCGCATTCAGGTACTCGATGACGGCGAGGAGGCGGAAACCGTTGCGGTGCCCGCATCCGCGATGCGTCTGTTCCTGCATCTGCTGACCGAGATGTCCCAGGGCAATGCCGTCACCCTCATCCCCACCCACGCGGAACTGACGACCCAGCAGGCCGCTGACCTGCTCAACGTCTCGCGCCCGTACATGGCCAAGTTGCTCGACGAGGGGAAAATCCCCGGTCGTACCGTCGGCAAGTACCGCCGCGTCCGATTTGACGACCTGATGGCCTTCAAGCAGAAGGATGACGATGCGAGGGCCAAGGTTCTCGACCAACTTACCGCCGAAGCCCAGGAATTGGGGATGGGCTATTGATGGAGCATCCCGTTACCGCTGTCTACGACGCGAACATCCTTTACCCGGCACCGCTGCGCGATCTGTTCATGCGCGCCTCGCCCAGGCAGGACTTGTCCGTGCGCGCTGGACTGAAACGATCCATGACGAATGGACTCGCAATGTCCTCAAGGACAATCCGCAAACTTCTGCCGAGCGGATTGCACGCACCCGAACCCTAATGAACGATGCGGTTCGAGACTGCATTGTCTCTGGCTACGAAGACCTGATCGACTCACTGACCCTACCCGATCCGGACGACCGGCATGTACTGACCGCTGCCATTCGCGGCGGTGCCGAGGTCATCGTGACCTACAACCTGAAAGACTTTCCAGCCGCCGCGCTGGCCCCTTTCGACATCAAAGCACTTCACCCGGACGACTTTCTCTTCTCTCTCTTCGAGCAGGCACAGGGGCCGGTCTGCGCCGCCGTGAACCGCCAACGGGAAGGTTTACGCAAGCCACCCAAGACCGCCGAGGAGTTGCTCGCCACCCTTGAAAATCAGGGACTGACGCAGGTAGTCAGCCGACTACGAGAGTTTGTCGAACTCCTCTGATGAACAAAAAACGTAACCCGAATCCGCGCTCGACAAAGTTGGGCCCCGAACCCGAAGACTGAGGTCAGACGCCGGGGTGAAGAACTACACCCTTGAAGGCTTGGTTAACCCTCATTCCTACCGCCGCTTCGCGGACTTTCGCCCTGGGCGGTAGCCTCTGTTTTGCACTTGGGGTGGCACGGTGCGTTCGCCGGGGGGTTCGCCGGTGGTGGGGTTGGCGATGCTGTGTGAGTGGTCGTTTCGCAGGGCGGCGTTGGCTTTCTTTCGGCGGGCTTCGATGGCTTCTTTCGGCGGTTCGGCGGGGATGAGTCCCTCGCAGCCGCCGATGAGGTCTTGGCGTTTGGCTTCAATCAACGCTTGTCGCACATCGAAGTAGTTCTCGGGCTTGAAGAACTGCATGAGGGCGCGTTGCATTTTGCGGTTGTTTAATCCTTTAGCGATGTTTACGGTTTTCTTGGTGATCGGGTCGATGCCGGTGTAATACATGCACGTCGCGATGTCGAACGGTGCGGGGATGAAGTCTTGTACCTGGTCGGGTTTGTAGCCGTTGCGTTTCAGGTAGAGTGCGAGGTCGATCATCTCGTTGAGATCCGACCCCGGATGACTGGCGATGAAGTAGGGGATGATCTGTTGTTTCGGTTTTCCCGCTTCCGCGGAAGCGGTGCGGAACGCTTCGGCGAAGATACCGAAGTTGTCGATACTCGGTTTCTTCATGAGTGCCAGCACGGTCGGGCTGGTATGTTCGGGTGCAACCTTCAGGCGGCCACCGGTATGGTGCGTCGCCAAGTCGCTGACATATTCGGGCGAAAGCTGTGCGAGGTCCATACGTACGCCGGATGCCACCGATACTTTGCGAATGCCCGGTTCCGCACGCACTTTCCGCATCAACTGTAAAAGCGGGCCGTGGTCAGTGCCGAGCAATTTGCACACGGTCGGGTGTACGCACGATAGCCGCTTGCACTTCGCCTCCACATCGGGGCGCGTACATCGCATCGCATACATGTTGGCGGTCGCCCCGCCAATGTCGCTGATGTTTCCCTTAAACTCCGGATCGATGGCCACTTTTCGCACTTCGCGAAGTACGGACTCCTCCGAGCGATTCTGTATGATTCGCCCCTGGTGTGCGGTGATCGAGCAAAACGTACAGCCACCGAAGCAACCGCGCATGAGCGTGATCGAATCCTTAATCATCTGGTGTGCGGGAATCGGCTCGGTGTACGACGGGTGCGCCCTTCGCGTGTAGGGCAGATCGTAAATATCGTCCATCTCCTGCTTCGAGAGCGGGAACGCGGGCGGCGTCTGCACGATCGCCTGGCGGTCGTGATATTGCACCAGCGTGACGGCGTTAAACGGGTTCGTGTTCAGGTGAATGACCCGCGTCGCTTCGGCGAACAGTTCCTTGTTCGTTTTCACTTCCTCGAATGTCGGTATCGTCTGAAATTCGTTCGCCCCGCGTGCAGTTTCTTCTTTCAGTTGATCGCTTTCCTTGGCACCCAACGCATAGGCGATGCCGCGGAGATTGCGGCAATCCTTGACCGTCCCGCCCGCTTTCAGCTTCCTCGCGATTTCGATGATGTTCGCTTCGCCCATGCCATAAACGACGAGATCGGCCTTGGAATCGAGCAGAATCGAGCGTTTCACCGTGTCGGACCAGTAATCGTAATGCGCGAGCCGACGCAACGACGCCTCGACGCCCCCCGCAATCACGGGCACGCCGGGGAACGCCTCGCGGCAACGCTGCGAGTAGACGAGCGTAGCCCGATCCGGGCGCAATCCGATGCGGCCACCGGGCGAATAGGCATCGTCGTTCCGGACTTTTTTGTTCGCGGTGTAGTGGTTAATCAGCGAATCCATGTTCCCCGCGCTGACGGCGAAGAACAGACGCGGTCGGCCAAACTGACGCCAGGCGTCGCAGTTTTTCCAATCGGGCTGGCTGAGAATCGCGACGCGAAACCCCGCTTGTTCGAGCACCCGGTGCAGAATCGCCATCGCGAAACTCGGGTGATCGATATACGCATCGCCGGTGACGAACACGATGTCGACTTCGCTCCAGCCGCGTTCGGCGACTTCTTCGGCCGTTACCGGGGCAAATGGCGAGGCGTATCGTTCGGTCCAGATTGGCAGGGATAATCGTGACTGCATAAAGGCATTGCGGAGCGGGGTTCGGGGGTCGCGTGTGCCACTTTCCATAGTATAGCGTATCGGGTTCGCAACCTCGTGGGCCTGCGCCGTCGGTTTCCGGAGAACCATCGTGAACGTCGTCGAATATCGCGGTTGGAAAAACAACCTTCTGCTGACGAATGGCGAAGTCGAATTGATCGTCACTCTCGACGTCGGGCCGCGGGTGATTAGCTACCGGCTGCCCGGTGGCTTTAACGTCATGAAAAACTACGACGAGATGATGGGCGGCACCGGCGAGGACGAATGGCAGATTCGCGGCGGCCATCGCTTCTGGCTCGCGCCGGAAGATCTGACGCGGACGTATTTCCCCGATAATCGGCCCGTCGAGTGGACGCAAACCGGCCCGCATACCGCGACATTCACGCCGCCACCGGAAACGGAATACGGCGTGCAAAAGGAGATGCAGATTTCGCTCGCGCCGTTCGGCACCAAAGTCGAAGTCACGCTGAAAGTCACGAATATCTCCGACGAACCGATGGAACTCGCACCGTGGGGGCCGACGGTGATGGCACCCGGCGGTGTGGAGATTCTGCCACTGCCGGAGAAGCATTCGCACCCCGGCCACCCGAGCCGTGCGAACTCGCCGGCGGATTTTGCGCCGAACCAGGAACTGATTTTGTGGCCGTACTTCGACTTCGCGGATACGCGCTGGGAGTTCGGCAAGAAGTACATTCAGTTGCGTCAGGATGTGAACAAAGGCCCGACGAAGATCGGCCTCGCGCACCGCATGGGTTGGGTCGGCTACCTGAATTCGCACACGCTGTTCGTGAAGCGGTTCGACTACCGCGATGGCGCGATTTACCCCGACCGCGGCACCCGCTACCAGACGTTCTCGAACGAGGATATGCTCGAAATGGAAACCGTCGGCGAACTGGTGACACTGCCACCGGGCGAATCCGCCGAACTCTTCGAAACGTGGCAATTGTTCGGGAACGTGCCCGACGTTCGCAGCGAATCCGACATCGACCGCGTTATTCGGCCACTGCTCGGCGCGGGATGATTACGGGAACATCGTCTGAAGCCAGATTCGCGAGGGTTTGTACGATTGCGCGCAGTTCGGGTTCGGCTAACCGGGCGAGCGCCGTCTCGAAAGTCACCCATTCGCGGGTGCGTTCGCGGCGTTCGGGCCAGTTGGCTTTCTCTTCGGTGACCGTCATGATGAAAACGCTCACCGTGTGGGAACGGTGGTATTTTTCGTAGTGGTAACTGCCGACGGACACGGGATTCACGACGCCGATGAGGCCCGCTTCCTCGAACGCTTCCGTGCTCGCGGCTTCTTCGGGCGTGTGGCCCGCCTCGATGTGGCCTTTGGGAATTACCCATCGCCGCCCGCCACGCGAGGTGACGAGGCAAACGAGACCATCCCGGATCGGCAGAGCGGCAGCCTGAGATAGCGGTTCGGCCATAGTTCTGGTATCGAGTGTGGGAGAAGTCACACCCTCATGAATGGCAAACGAATCGAACGAGGTCAAGCGAGAAACGGATGTTTCTCGAAATACTCTTCGATCCCGGCTGATTTGGCAAGGTTCGTACAGGGGATCGCATGAATTCGACCGAGTTGACCGTGCGCCAGGTGATGCAGCCCGAGCCGGTCTGCGTTCCGCCGGACACACCGATCCGCGAAGCGATGCGATTGATGAATCGCCAGCGGATCGGCGCGATTCTCGTCGTGCGCGACTCGAAAGAACTCATCGGGATCTTCACCGAACGCGATTTGCTCAAGCGCGTCATCCCGGCCATACCCGGCTGGCGCGATTATCCCGTGTCGGATTGGATGTCGTCGGACCCGTACACGATCTCGCCCGATGTCGGTTGGAACGAAGCGGTCGGCATCATGACGCGATTTCGAGTTCGGAACCTTCCCGTGATCGAGAATCAACGCCTCATCGGCATTATCTCCGCACGCGCTCTTATGAATCGCCGCACGGAGTATCTCGACCATAAGATCGATGAAAGCACGCAAGAACTCCGCTCGGCTAACGAGCAACTTTTGGCACGCGATGCGGAAAGCGTATACAACCTGCGTGCGGCGGGGCAGTTGCAAACGACGCTGCTCTTGCCGCACCCGCGGCCCAATTGGCCCGAGTTCGATTGGGCCGTCCACTACGCCCCGCTCGACCACCTCGGTGGCGATTACTACGACTTCGCCACGCCCGATGCGGACCACTTGGGCTTCCTGATTGCCGACGCCAGCGGGCACAGTCTGCCGGCGGCGATGGTGGCGATCATGGCCCGAATCGCTTTCGCTGAAGTCGCGAATCGTACGATTCACCCCGGTGAGGTTCTCGGCGAGATGAATCTTCGGTTGCAGGCGCTCTCCGGCGAACGCTTCGTGACGGCGTTCTACGGCGTCTTCAATCGCAAGTCGCGGACGCTGCATTACGCCTCGGCCGGCCACCCGCACCCGCTGCTCATCGATCGCGCGAATGGCACCGTTCACCCGCTCGTTTCGCAAGGCTTTTTGCTCGGCGTCATGCCCGGCGAAATCTACTTCGAGAAGCGGATCGACATCCGTTCTGGCGACCGCATCTGCTTCTACACCGATGGCGTCATCGAAGCGCGAAATGCCATCGGCGAACTGTACGGCACCGAACGCCTCGTCGAGTGCTTACAAAAGCAGGGTGGGAATCGTTCCGAAACGATCGTCGAAGGCATCAACACGGACCTGCGAAAGTTCTGCGACGGCCAACTCTTTACGGACGATGTCACGTTCGTCGTCGCCGCTTTCGACGACAAATAATCGACGTAAGTCACAATTGCGAAGACTCCAAAACCGTTTTTTGGGGTGTTTTTTCGGTTTTTGCGACCCAAAAAGTCGACTTTTCGATCGTCTTTCGCTGTTCCGTATTCCGTATCTTTCACACTTATCGCGGGTTATGTCGATTGCTCTCGATTTGACAACCGGCGCAAATGGTGACAGTAAATCGACCGACCACGACACAAAATCGACCGACCACGACATTCTCACGACACTTCGAGACACTTTCAAGACATTTGGAGACACTTCTGCGCACGAAGAAAAAGTCGACTTACGTCGGATCGTCTCCGATTTTTTGACATTCCGAATTCGTATGGGTGCGCGTTTTGTTAAAACAAATATGGATGGATTTGCCGCACGATTAAAATGACAATACCTTAACGGCGAACCCCTTGGAGGTGCGTATCGCTTGGCGGGAAAGGCGAGCGGGGGAGGTCACTCCCCTGATTCTTCCTGCGTCGTGGGCGATGTGCATTTTCGATGATGCGATCGTTCTCCTTTCGCCTTGCGCGTGACACAGGAAGAATCAGTGGGCTTCTCGCCTTGGCAAACATGTCAGTCTATTTTCGATGCGATGTGGCACAGAGGACTTCCTCTGCGGAGCGGGGTCGGTCGTTGGGGTTGGGGGCCAGGCAGGCGATGGCGAGTTGCACCCAGGTGGGGTCGGCACCGCAATTTCGCAGGCGTTCGTGGGCTTCGCGTAAGTCGCCCGAACGGGCCTTCGCCCAAATTGCTTGCATCGTCTCGCCGACGTACGGCGGTTGACCGGTGAAAATTTCGCACAAGATGCCGCCTAGCCCGAAGACGTCCGAGCGCTCGTTCCACTGGACGCACTCGCCCGATGCTTGCTCCGGCGGGATGAACGCGGGGGTGCCGATGGCCGCGCCGAACTGCGTGAGAAATGGCGACGGCGTTAGCATCGGTTCGCTGTCGTGCGGCTCCGGCGGTTCGCCGACGACTTTCGCTAAACCCCAATCGAGAACCCGCACCTGTCCGAACCCGGACACCATCACGTTTGCCGGTTTCAAGTCGCGGTGGATCACGCCTTTGGCATGGGCATACGCTATCGTTTCGCAGACGCGCTCGAAGATGCGTAGCAGTTGCGAATGGTCGGCATCGGCAGACGATCGTGCGGCCAGCACTGCCTCGAGTGTGCGGCCGTACACGTAGCGCATCGTCAGAAACGGACGACCATCGGGGAATCGACCGACATCGTAAATCGGCACGATGCCGGGGTGTTGCAGTTGGCCGTTGATGCGGGCTTCGCGCAAGAATCGCCGTTCGGCGGTGGCATGACCACGCAGTTCGTCGCGTAGCAATTTGATGACGAGTTCGCGGCCAATCAACCGGTCGTGGGCACGCAACAACACGCCCATCCCGCCACGGGCAATCTCGCCGATCAGTTCGTAACGTACCGTCGCGCACATGGCATCGGAAGGGATCATCCCGCTGGCCGAATGCCCCGGCGGAGGCGTTTCGACATCGGCAGGATTCACGGGCGGGATCGTTAGGTTCGGCAGTGCTTCGCAGGCGGTGCGTCGGTCGAGCGGTTGATGGGCTGCCACCGCAAATTCGCGTGCGATCTCGTTGGCACCCGCGATGTGCGTGCGATAGGCAGAGTCGCGTTGCGGATTCAAAGGGTTCATGACATTTCCGGACCGCGTCGGTACAATCTGCATTTCGGGTAAAGTCACCCTAGTGTTTTCTAACAGGAACGCAGTTTGCACAAGGAAACTCGTACCGAAGCCATCTGGAAAATCGTACATTCTCACCGCAAGTTCGGCATACTCGCGCCGCAGGTGAGAATCGCCATATCTCGCATAAGTTGCGAAACCGATTGATCGTTCGCCCAATTGCGCGTCCCCGCAGAGAAGTGATAGAATGTTGCTGTTTCACACGATTGAGACCGTGAGGATGTCGCAATGCCTACCTTAGTTTTGAACGATACGGTCGTCGAAGTGTTAGAGACTGCGCTGCGCGAAAACGTTGTGGTCTACTCCCAAGCCCCGTTGCCGCAGGAGCCATTTCTGACGGAGGAAATCAGCGCGCCGTTCGACATACTTTGGCCCGAAGGCGAAATCGTAGTGCCAATCGAGACTACGAATTATGTCCCTGAATCGCACGATGTTACAGATGCGGAGTAGCTCATTGCTTTAACCATTGGATCCGTTCGAGGTGCATCATGCGACAATTCATCATGGGATTGACCTTCATCGCGATGTCGTTGCCCGCTTCGGCGGAGTTACCGACCGTGTTGCTACTCGGCGATTCGATTCGCGAGGGGTATGCGCCGATCGTTGCGAAGAAGCTCGAAGGCGTAGCGGTCGTCTTTTCGCCGAAGCAAAACTGCGGCGATACGGCCATGACAAAACGGTTGCTCGACGGCTGGCTTGCAGAGTCGAAGCCACTGATCGTTCACTGGAACAACGGCTTGCACGATCTGAAACGGTCGAAGAAAACAGCGATGTATCAGGTGCCGCTTCCGGACTACTCGGCGAACTTGAAAATCATTGCCGAGGCGATTCGCAAAGTCACGCCACACATTCTATTTGCCGCAACGACGCCGATCGTCGACGACCGCCACGCAGTGACCGATGCGGCCTTCAATTGGTTCGACAAAAGCGTACGCGAGTATAACGAGAAAGCAGCGGAAACACTGTTGCCGCTCGGCATACCGATTCACGATTTGTACCGCATCGTTCAATCTGGCGACCCCGCGAAATTGCTGGACAAAGACGGCGCGCACTTCACGTCTGACGGGTACGAACGACTGGCGGATGCCGTCGCCGATAGCATTCGACGCCAGCTCGCGATCCTTTCGCCGACGATGCTGAAAGCCCCCGCGAGCGGCCCCGATGCGGTGGCGGCGTACCGCAAAGCCGAAGCCGAACAAGACGCGCTCGTACCGGAGATTTACAGGACATTGCCGTTCCCTACGTTCGAGATTCCCGCCGATAAAGACGCCTGGGCGAAGCGGCGACCCGACGTGAAAGCGAAGGTCGTGGCGTCGCTCGGCGACTTGCCACCGCGGCCCGCAATGTCGAAGGCGCATCTGGTGTCCGCCGAGCGCCACCCCGGTTTTCGCCTCGAACGACTGCGGATATTCAACGGTATCGACGGCACGATGTCCGCGATGATGCTCATTCCGGATGGCGTAACGAAGCCCGCACCGACGATCTTCTGGCAGCATTCGTCGAGCTTTAACCACCCACAACTTCTGACGCCGAATACGAACGGCGGTGCGGAACCGCTCGGCATCACCTTCGTCAAACGCGGCTGGGTGGTGTTCGCCGCCGATGCGGCGTGGTACGGCGAGCGGGCCGGACGAGGGCCGAGTGGCACGACCGAAGTGACGGTGAATCAGCAGGCGAGCCAAATGAAGTACAACCTTCTATTCGGTCGTACGCTCTGGGGCATGTTCGTCCGCGATGACCTCGTCGCGCTCGATTACCTTTACACGCGGCCCGAAGTGGATGTCAAGCATATCGGCACGACCGGCATCAGCATGGGCAGCACCCGGAGTTGGTGGCTCGCCGCCGTCGACGATCGCATCGCCTGCACAGTCGGCGTGGCCTGCCTCACCCGCTACGAGAACCTCATTAAACACGGCCAACTCCGGCAGCATGGCGTCTATTATTTCGCCGATGGTTTGCTCAAACAGTTCGACACCGAAGGCGTGATTTCGCTCATCGCACCGAAGCCGGTACTGTTCCTAACGGGCGAACTCGACGCGGGTTCGCCCGCCGATGGCATTCGCACAATCGAAGAAAAAGCAGGCGGCACGTATCGCGCGCTCGGTGCGAGCGACCGCTTCCGCAGCATTCGCTACCCGGACATCGGACACACCTACACGCCGACGATGCGCAAGGAAATGCTCGATTGGTTCGACCGCTGGATGAAGTGACAATGCCTCGCCAGATTCGACTGAAATTCACTCGATTCCGAGAATGCGGCACGTTTCTTCGTAGCTCGTTTCGAGCGGGAGAGTCACGCTCAGTTCGGGTGTCAGCCAGATCGGTAACGTCGGCAGCGGCTGGCCGATAGTCATCGGGTAGAACCATGCGTCGAGCAGTGGACGGCGCTTCAGTCGCTTGCGGAAACGGAGCGCGACGGCGTACAGGTGCGGTGGCGTCGGGGCGAGTTGCGGATCGGCGCAACCGAGTAGCACGAGGAGTTCGGCGTACATGTTCGACTGTCGGATGCTGACCAAATCGATCAGTAACACGCAAACATTTTGCTGCAACAACGACGCCACTTTGCCGACGAACAACTCGCGGCTGGCGGGGCGATCCTCGTTCGACGGACTAACGATCTCGATGGCCGCAACGAGTGTCCGGCCGCGTTCGGTGTCGTAAATACGTACTTCATACTCGTCCGGCTCGGACAAATCCGCTTCGACGACGAGCGTCGGAGCAATCGCCGTTTGCATCAGGGTCGCTGTTCCACCAGCGCCGGAATCGGTGTACGTGTAACGGGAATCGAGATCGTAGGTGCTGACATCGACTTCAAATGGCGAGCCGAGGTGAACCTTCGGAGCCGCGCGAAATCCGGCAGGCAATATCTTCACTAGGTCCCGCACGATCTCCATTGGCCAGCCGCCGTGGACTTCGTCCCACGAGTGCGTGTTGTTCACCGGCGAGCGGAAGTGATCGCGTAGCGGCATCGGATTTCCTTTTCACTTAATCTTACTCAGTCTGGCGAAGAATCGCAACGACGCGGACGCGGCGAGAAGAAATGCTCAATTGGTTCGACCGCTGGATGAAGTGAGTTATCGCTGTGCCAGTCGGTCGCGGACCGACGGTGCGAGCACGGGCTTCGGCGTGTCGATTTGCATCGGCAGATTGGGCGCGGGCTGAGCGAGTGGTTGTGGCAACGCGGTCATTTTCGCCGGCGCTGGTACCGTCGGTTTTCGTTTGCGAAGCATCCAGAAGGCGAACGCACCGCCAACCGCGATGGCGAAACCGCCCGCAATCGGCACGATCGGCAACGGCTCGGCTGCCACCGGTGTGTCAGTTGCGGTCGGTACTGTTGGCGTAGGTGGAACGACAACGGAAGCCTGCGTGGGAATCGGCGTCGGTGCGGTCGCCACGGGGGTGGCTCGCGTCGGCAACGGCTTGGGTAATGGGGTCGGCGTTGCGGCGACGACGGGCTTGATTGTGGTGGGTAGCGTTGCCGAATT
Source organism: Limnoglobus sp. (assembly GCA_043757025.1). Classification (GTDB taxonomy): domain Bacteria; phylum Planctomycetota; class Planctomycetia; order Gemmatales; family Gemmataceae; genus Limnoglobus. The sequence goes on along the minus strand of JAYVQG010000191.1, from coordinate 14,691 downwards.
CAGCGTGGCTACGACTTCGCGATTGCCGTTGAGGATGCCGATTTCATCGACCTCGACGACGTACTTCCCTTTCGATTCCGTTGGAGCGTACAGCGACCCGAAGACTCGCACCAGCATCGACTGCGACTTTTTGCGGTCGGACAGTTCATCGGCTAACGATAGGGACATTTGAAACTTCAAATTCGTCGGCTTGACGCGGTTTTCCAACCGCACGTCGATGTCGCGACGACCGATGGATTGCACGTAGACATCGATGGCAATTTTACTGCCGACGTGCTCGATCGGATTGCGATCGACATCCTGAGCCGTTGGCGGAGTTGTTTTGGGCGTCGGTTTGGGCGTCGGTTTGGGCGGTGCAGCGAAACCGACATTCGCGATAGCGAATAAAGCGAGTGCGAACAGCAACCGAGCGAACGCAAACATCGATCGATACTCCGACAGCAGAACATTTTGACGCAGCCGCAAATGCAACCGTCCCGGCGCGTGCGACTACAAGAGATTTAGCACACGATTCGGTATGAGGCGCGCGCTTTATCACGGCGATATTCGCAACAGTATCGTCTCGCGTTCGGAGTCTTGGAAGGCGTTGGAAATCGGATCGTAGCGGCGGCGGAGCATCGTTAGTGCGTCGCCGGAGATTTCGTACTCGTTGTACATCCAGCGATTGGTCTGCGTGCAACTTCCCGCGCAAATGACCGGAAATGGAATTTCCGGCGTCGGCAACAGCACGAAGCCGCGGTGAATGTGCCCGTGCAGCCACAACGAAATGCCCGCCCGCGTGGCGGAGGCGATCGCTTGGGCGTGATCGCGGAGGCGGTGCGTCGAGTGTTCGACGCAGCCATTCGCATTGCGTAACGGGTAGTGCGTGACGAGGATACGCGGGCCGGGCGATAGCGTGGCACAGAGTCGTTCGAGCCGTTGCAGTTGGTCGTCGCCGATCGCCCCACTCGCGTCCCACAACGAGCCGTTCGCGGTGCAACTGTTTACGCCAATCAACCAGAGCGGGCCGACCTTCCGCGCGAAGGGATACGTGTCGTCGCTCAGGCGTTCGCCTTGCAAAGCCGGTGCGAAATGCGTTTCAAATAATTTCGCATCGACGCCGGCGCGCGTGTAATAGTCGTGGTTGCCGGGCACCGCGAATGTCGGGGGCTGCGATGGCATACCCACCCGCATCGCTTTCGCTGCAAGCTGAAATTCTCTCGGAAACGCGAGTGTCGTTGCGTCGCCGGAGAAGATGACGTGATCGAACCCGCGCGACGCGAAATCGTTCATCAACCGTTCGGCGACGTGCGGCGCATGGCGGAAGCGTCGCCCACGGCCGAGCAGTTTCACGTTCACCCAACCGGGCACTTTTTTAGAAACGAGATCGCGCACCGTCCAACCGAGCGAGCGTTGTGTCAGGTGGATGTCACTGTAATGCGCGAGGCGAATCATAGGCTAAAATCCGTGCGGCCTGCGGTCGAACATCGGTTTTTTATGCCGCATTTCACAAACGGAACGGGCGCTCACCATGATTCACTACAACTTCACGCAGAAGGTCGTCCTCGTTACGGGCAGTTCGCGAGGCATCGGGGCCGCGATCCTCAGCCAGTTCGCGAAGGCCGGGGCGACGTGCATCTTGCATTATTACGACGATCCCGATGGCGGGAACCGTCGCGATGCGCAGGCATTGCGTGCGGAACTCGGGCCGAACGTCCACGCGCACGCCGCCGACGTCCGCGATGCGGCCGCGATGGAAGCTCTGATGAAACGCGTGAAGGCCAATTGCGGTAGCCTGGATATTTTGGTGAACAATGCGGGGATCATTCGCGATCGCACGATGAAAAAGATGACGCTCGACGAATGGCACGACGTCGTGGAAACGAACCTCAGCGGCGTGTTCCACGGTTGCAAATACGGCGCGGAGATTCTCGCCGACGGCGGACGGATCGTGAATGTCGCCTCGGTGGCGGGGCTGGTCGGCTTCCACGGGCAGGCGAACTACGCGGCCGCCAAGGCCGGTGTCATCGGCCTCACGCGGGTGTTGGCGAAGGAACTCGCGAAGCGCGGCATCACCGTCAACGCCGTCGCACCGGGCGTCATTCAAACCGCTATGCTCGGCGAAGTGAAGCCCGAAGTCACCGCCGAATACATCCGGCAAATCCCCCTCGGTCGCCTCGGCCAACCGAACGATGTCGCGAACGCGATTCTCTTCCTGGCGAGCGAAGAAAGCGGATACATCACGGGGCAGGTGCTGCCCGTCACCGGCGGCTGGGTGTGATGCTCAGCCTAACATTTCTTGCGTCAATCGCTACGTTTCATGAAATATCGACAATTCCGCACGGTTCAGACAACATAGCCGTTGCAACTTGCCGAATAATCTGATTGGATAGCACAAACAAATTCATCTTAGAGGTCCGAACGATGCTTTCTCAGTCCCGTCGACCGGCAGCAAAGTTTCGCGTCGAACAACTCGAAGACCGCGTGACGCCGTCGTGGGGCAGTATTCCGCCGAGTGCAATCGCGATTCCCGCGTCGAGTTTGCTCACGCTGAACAGCCTCGGCAACGCCAACACGACGGCGGAGGCGATTACGAACAACGAAGTCGACTGGTTCCGCTTCACAGTGGCGGGCGCGACGACGATTGCCACCACGACGCCGAACAGCAACCTCGATACCGTCATCGGCTTGTACAACAGCAACGGCCAACGGGTCGCGTACAACGACGACGTTTCCAGCACGAACACCGATAGCCGTCTGAGTGCGTATCTCCCCAGCGGCACATACTACATCGGCGTCACGAACTACGATAGCTCGACGAGCGGCGCTTATACGCTCTTTATCGCAGGCCCTTCCACCAGCCCGCCCCCCGTTCCCCCGACGAGTAGCGGATTCAGCATCCAGGTCCGGGTCAGCGGGCTGACTCCCGGCCAGCAGAATGCGTTCCAGCAAGCCGCGAATCGCTGGGCGCAAGTCATCACAGGCGATCTGCCGAACGAGACTTACAACGGCGTAGCGGTCGACGATTTACTCATCGACGCCTCCGCTGTCTCGATCGATGGACCTGGCGGTGTTCTCGGCCAAGCGGGGCCGGACCGCTTCCGTGCGGGATCGCTGATTCCATATCACGGGACGATGCAGTTCGACACGGCCGACCTCGCGGCACTCGAAGCGAACGGCCAACTGACGACAGTGGTGTTGCACGAAATGGGACACATTCTGGGCATCGGCACGATCTGGGACAATTTGGGATTGCTCAGCGGGGCCGGGACGTCGAACCCGCGGTTCATCGGTTCCCAAGCCACCGCGCAATACAACGCAATTTTCGGGCGAAACGAGAACGGCGTGCCCGTCGAAAACAGCGGCGGTTCGGGCACGGCGGATAGCCACTGGAGCGAAAACATCCTCGGCAACGAAGTGATGACGGGTTATGTCAACTCGGGAGCGAACCCGCTCAGTCGCATCACCGTCGGTTCGCTCGCCGACCTCGGCTATCAAGTGAACTACAGCGCGGCCGACAACTACTCGCCACCCGGTGCCTCGCTCGTTGCGGGCGTCGGAACCGGCGGTAATGGACGCACTTCGTTGCGAACTGCCGAGCCGATCGTTTCCATCGCACTCGCCTTCGATGCCTCCTTTACCAACCGCATCGCATTACCCGGATTGACGAACGACGCGCCGCCGAACCGATCCCGCACGAATGAGGTGAGCGCGTTCGAGTCACTCGATCACCTTACCCGCGGCATCCGCGTCGACGCGCCGACAACATCTCCCGCAATGCAAACGAGCGTGCCGGTGGATATGGTTGTGTATTTGGAAGATTGAGTGGTTCATCCGGAATGTGCTCGCCATTTTCTTTAACACCGACAGCGCCGACGCGGAGGCAAGTCTAAAATCCGCTGTCGTTCGGCGGATCGCTCGATATGATGCGTGAATCGAATACCTAACCCGTAGCCCTGCGAGCTAAGTGAACCGGTATGTCCACGACTTATACCGTGACTGCGAACGTGAAGTGCTGGAAGAAGCACGAGTGCGTCGATTGCGGATGCGAATTTCGCTACCAATTCAAGCGAACGATTCAGGGCACGGGCAACTCCGAGAAAGCCGCACACGCCTCTGCGAACAAGATCGTCGAAAAAACACTTCGGCAAGAAGTCGACGTGCGCCCGTGCCCGAGTTGCGGTCGCATTCAGCCCGACATGATCGGTCAAGTGAAAGCGCGAGGCCACGCGCTGGTCGGCTGGGTGACTCTCCCGATCTTGGCGATTTTCATCGTTCTCGGTGCCGCGTACGTTCTCGGCGGGAGCGTCGCGCCCATGATCGTGGCGTCGATCTCGATAGCGGCAGTCGTTTTCAACATCGTCATTGCCATCGGGAACCCGAACAGCGACCTCGAAGCGAACCGTTCCAGTACCGAAAAGTCCGTGCGAAAAGGCGACGTCGAAATCACCGAGGAAGGCAAGACATCGGGACTCGAGAAGCCACCGCACCCGATGGGCATCCCGCACTGGATCGGGATCGCCGCCGGTGGTTTCGCCGCGCTCGTGGCACTCGCCCCAATGATCTGCACGAGTTTCAACGGGCTGAAACCGAATCGCGCATCGTACCCGCAAGTCGTTTCCCCCGGCGATGCGTTCACAGTTTATTTCGACGACTCGATCGATTGCGTCAAGAGTTATTGGAACGGGTCGCCGATGGCGCGGGTGACGAACGCCGCCGAGTTGGGCATCGCGGAAGGGCTATCGGCAACGAGCAAAAGCAGTACGTGGGCCGGGAACATCACCGTGAAGAGTAGCGAGAAGCACACTTCGCCGAGCATCTGGGCGACGGTCACCTTGCCGAGCGACCCGAAACTCGCGAATCGAACGATGCGCGTTCGCATCGATATGAACGTGCGTTACCCGAACTCCGATGCGAGTGATCGCTTCCTCACTCAGAACAAGCAGATGAGCAAAGACGTGGAAATTGCCGTGTCCCCACCGGGCGCAAGTACAAAGTATGGTACACTCTGGTGGTTGGGCATGGTCGGTGGCAGCCTGCTCTCGGTCGGTTCGTGCTTCTACTTGCGTTCGCTGGCGAAGTCGCTGCAAGCCCACGCGATCCCGCCCGATATCGAGTCGATTCAGGACGAAGCGGACGACGACGAGTAATCGCTTCCGTCTCTTGAAGTCATCTCTTTGCCCCGGATGGGGCAACGGAATGTAGCCACGGGTGGAACGACACTCGACATTGTCGAGTGGAGTGCAACCCGTGGAGGAGTTTGCAAATGGAAACAGCTTTGGATGGGCAACGCCGTGACGGATTATTTCGCTTGCGCACGTAGCCCTCTCGCTCCGCGAGAGGATAGCAACAGTCTGGATCGATGCGATATCGAGTGATTCTTCTGGCTTCGCTATCCTCTCGCGGAGCGAGAGGGCTACATCAGAAGTCTCACGACTTCCACTACGAATACAGGGAAAACACGCCAATCTGGAAATCCGTCACGGCGTTGCCCTCCGGGGCGTTCCGATCGCGATCCGTCTCGTTTTGGTGTGAAGCTTCATGAGGCTGAACGGTTACGAAGATGATTATTGAGAGACCCGAACAACACTGATGGCTGCGTACTCTTTCAGTTTCCGATGCCGTAAACGCTACACCTGCGTCGGGTGTGGGTGCGTCTATCGAATGCGCGACGAGCGCGTCATCGACGAACCGGCTCGCTCCGAAGACGCCGCGACGAAGCTGGCAACGAATCAACTGACGACCGAACTGCAAGCCGAACCGAACGCGATGGCCTGCCCCGATTGCGGACGGTTCCAGCCCGATTGGGTCGGGCTGAAAAATTCGAAGCAACACTTGCGTATCGCGATCCTCGCGCTGATCGCGATCGCGTTCGTTGCCGGTATCGCGTTCCTTACCAGAATGGACGGGCTGGTGTTCGGGTGTCTCATCGGTGTCGTCGGGTTAGCCGCCGCACTCGCGCACTCGTCGATCTCGTTAATGAATCCGAATCGCGATCTGGAAACGAATCGCACTGCGAGCCGTTCCCACGAGGAAGACGGCGACTTAGACGTGGTTAAAGAGGGCGACCGCAGCAAGCAGAAGCGGGCGCTCAGCCCAATTACCCGTTGGCACATCATCGCGCACCTTTGCACGTTCATGGCCGCGATCGTTCTTCTCGCCCCGGCGGCGGCCGAGATCAAGACGCAACAACCGACGATCCTCGAAGGCTATTTTAACGACCCGGTGCGGATCGAATTCCCCGACCGCTTCGATGCCATCGGCGGGTACTGGACCGCGAAGCCGCCGCACGTGACGTTCCGCAACCTCGTCGATACTTCGCGACAGCCCGTTGTCACTTCCAACGTATTATCGTCGATGGTCGTAAAGCACGATCCGGTTTGGTTTCGCACGACGCCAGCGAGTGAAGTGACGCCCGCGATGGAAATCACCTTCGCGAATTCCGGCGCGATAAGCATGTTGGTCGAAGTCCACGTCAATCTCGACGTTGCATTTTTTCGCACCGACACGAAAGGCGTCGCCATCGAACGCAATCAGACGGTCTCGACGAATACCTTCGTGCAACTGGACGGCGGCGGAAGTGCGTTCGGCTACTTGCGGAAGACGGTCCGCGCCATCTGGGTCGGCGTCGGCTTCGGTACGCTCATGCTCTGCTGTGCGGGAATGCTCCTCCGCTCGCTGTCGCTCGGCCACGCCGCATTTGCGAACCCGATGCAAGTGGAAATCGACGAAGTCGCGATGACGACCAGCCACCGCGACGACCGACCCACCGCGAGTTCCCCGCGACTCAAAGACGACGACGAACCTTCTCCCTGATACGAGGCAAACGATGGCGACCCGATGGTTGACTGCGACTGTGTACCTGTTGGCGATGGCGATGATTGGCCACGCCGCCGACCCCGTGAAACCGATTCCGTTCGGTACTTTGAAGTCCGAAACGCCCGCCGATTGGAAGGCCGAGAAGCCCGCGAACCGGCTGCGGTCGCACCAGTTCAAAATCGCATCGGGCGAGGAAGGCCTCGCCGATGCCGAAGTGATCGTGATGCCCGAATCGTCGCCGAAACCCGACAAGGAATTCCCACGCTGGAAGACGCAGTTCGTGCTCGCCGACGGCATGAAGATCGAGGATATCGCCAAGGAAACGAAGTTCGAAGTCAGCGGCGCGACGGTCCACTTGCTCGACATGAGCGGAACGTGGAAGTACAAGGAACGCCCGTTCGACCCGAAATCGAAAGAAGAAACGAAGCCCGAATATCGCGTCGTCTGGGGGATTGTCATCGTCAAAGATGAGGCCACGCACGTGCGACTGAGCGGGCCAGACAAAGTCGTTGCGAAACAGTTTCCTGCCTTCGAGAAGTGGCTGAAGTCGATCGAGTAAACATCACGCCGTGCCGAATTGGCGGTCCCCGGCGTCGCCGAGGCCCGGCACGATGTAGCCGAGTTCGTTGAGGTGCGAATCGATCGCCGCCAGATACACCGGCACATCGGGGTGCGCGTCCTGCAATGCGGCGACGCCCTCCGGCGCGGCGATCAAGCCGATGAACTTCACGTTCGGCGTCCCGGCCAATTTCAACAACCGGATCGCTTCAATCGCCGATCCGCCCGTCGCCAACATCGGATCGAGGACGATGCCGAGGTGCATATCGGGCTTGGGCGGCAGCTTATTGTAGTACGTCACCGGTTTCAGCGTCGTGTGATCGCGATAGAGTCCGATGTGCCACACGCTCGCTTCGGGCATCGCATCGAGCATCGCGTTCGCCATGCCCAACCCGGCCCGCAACACCGGCACCAACCCCACTTTCACCGCGACTTCTTGCCCCGTACAAACGACTAATGGCGTCGAAACCATCACGGGCCGCAACGTCAGATCGCGCGTCGCTTCGTAAAAAAGCACCTGTGCAATTTCGTACACCAACTCGCGAAACTGCGACGACGATGTCTCCTGACTTCGCAACCGCGATAGCTTGTGCAACACCAGCGGGTGCGACGAAACGGCAACGGGTGCGATCATAAACATCGTGGGTGTGGAGATTTAATTCGGCAAACCGGGGCGACTGCCCGACGAACCGGGTGGCTTTTGCAATAACCGCGCATCGAACGGCAACGGCAGCAAGTCGGCGAGCATGTACGCCACCATCTGCTTCTTGTGATTGAGTAGACAGACTTCGATGTTGCCCGCGAGTTCCCACAGTAGCTGCCGACACGCGCCGCACGGCGGTGTCAGTTCGTCGGTTTCGCAGTAGATGGCGATACGGGAAAATCGTCGTGCGCCTTCGGAGATCGCCTTCGTAATCGCGACGCGCTCGGCACAGATCGTCAGCCCGTAGCTGGCGCTTTCGACGTTGCAACCCGTGTAGATAATCCCGTCGAGCGCCTGAATGGCGGCGCCGACTTTGAAGTTCGAGAACGGGGCGTGGGCCTTGTTCCGCACGACGGCGGCGGCGATGAGGAGCGGGTCCGTGTTCACGTCAAATACTCCAAAATAGAAGGGGCCGCGCCCACGGAGGTTTCCCCGATAGTATAACCGGAATCGATGCGAGTTTGCACGTCGACCGGCAACGAAACGCCGCGATGGTGAACTTCCAGCACCGCATCACCGACACGAACCGAATCTCCCGGTTTCACTTTCAGGACAATCCCGACTGCGGGGTCGATGATATCGTCGGATCGCGTGCGGCCTGCACCGAGCATCATCGCCGCGATGCCGATTGCCTCGGCATCGATCCGCGTGATCCAGCCGCTTCGTGTGGCTTTCACCGTGGTGCGATACGGTGCTTGCGGCAGCAGCGAATAATCGTCGACGATACGCGGATCGCCGCCTTGTTGAGCGACCATTTTGCGGAACCGTTCGACGCCTGCACCCGACTGAATCGCCTTGCGAACGAGGGCCTCGGCTGCTGCATCGGTGGGCGCAGTCCCCGCCAGGCGAACCATCCGTGCGGCGAGTGCCACCGATAATTCTTCGAGGTCGGCGGGGCCGTTCCCCTTCAGCGTCTCGATCGACTCGATGACTTCGAGCGTATTGCCGATGGCCATCCCGAGCGGCGTCTCCATCGACGTGATAATCGCCTCGCAACGCAGTCCATTTAATGTGGCCACGCGCACGAGAGATTCGGCGAGAATGCGGGCATCGGCGAGCGTTTTCATAAACGCGCCGCAACCGCATTTCACATCGAGAACGAGCGCATCGATCCCCTCGGACAGCTTCTTGCTCAGGATCGACGCGGTAATCAGTGGCACGCTTTCGACGGTGCCGGTCACATCGCGCAGAGCATAAAGCGTCTTGTCTGCGGGCGCGACATCGGCGGTCTGGCCGATCATCCCGAGGCCGACGTTCCGGAGTGCGTCGCGGAACTCTGCTTCGTTCAAATTGATGCGAAATCCGGGGATCGATTCGAGTTTATCGAGCGTGCCACCCGTGTGGCCGAGGCCGCGACCGGACATCATCGGGACGAGCACGCCACAGGCCGCAACGAGTGGCGCGAGGATCAGCGAGGTTTTGTCGCCGACTCCACCCGTGCTGTGCTTATCGACTTTCGGGCCGGGCATATCGGAGAGGTCGAGTCGCTTGCCGGAGTCGGTCATCGACCGCGTCAGGTTCGCCGTTTCTTGGCGGGTCATGCCGCGAACGCAGATCGCCATGAGCAGCGCGGAAAGCTGGTACTCCGGCCACGTCCCCCGCGCCGCCGCTTCGACGAACGCCGCAATTTCGGCGGCGTTGAGTTCGCCGCCATCGCGCTTCTTTCGCAGAATATCGACGGTTCGCATCAGGAAAATCCTAAAAGTACCGAGGCGGAACGGTTGAAGAATTAAGAGAACCACGGAATAGACTAATAAACACGGAAACTGGATCCCTTAGCGAATCATTTCCGTGAATTCGTTCTGTTTCGCGTTTAATTCTGCTCTTTTTACACTGGCACTTTTCGCGATCGCCACACGCGGACGATCACGCCGCCGACGAGTCCCACGAGGTAACTCGCCGAGTGCGCCCAGAGATCGATCAGGAACGGAACGTGGCGATCCGCAGGGAGTTCCGTGGCGATTGGGCCAACGAGAATCACCATTCCACGACTCGCGAAAAACCATCCGGCGAGACCGGCGATTATCGCAAAAACGGCCGTGACCGCGAGTAACCACGCCACGGGCCGAACGAGTGTGCCGATGGTGCGCTTCGGCCGCGAACCGGCGCGCGCAACGATCGCCAACGGCACGCCGAGAAGCACGCCCACCCACCACGTGGCAATGATCCCCCAGCCGATCGCAAGCAGGGTTGGGTTCTCGGTCGGGAAAACGGGTTTGTGGCCGATCGTGAAATATTCGAGGCAGATGCGCACGGTGACTTGATCGTGAGCAATGCCGTACGCGATCGCGGCGGCAACGCTCATGAGGACGATGCGAAGAGACTGGAAAATACTCAACCCCTTCGATCAGACGAGCCACTCGTCGACTTCGACAGAACAGTACACACGGCAGACACCACTGACGTGCTTGACCGTCTCGAATGCCATTTGCTTCATGTAGAAGCACGACACGCGACCGGTAATGTGAATGGCATCATCGGATTCGATGGTGCTCAGTTGGCGCAATTCGGGTTGCGAACTCGTACTCAGAGCCGTCTGTGTTCGCGAACGAGGCATCGACAGTAAGGCAGTCATCGCGGTACTCCCTCCGGGCGAAGCGATCGACGAAAGCAAAACGCGAATGGTTGGGCGAAGGGCAATTGGGAATCCTTCCACCATTCCGCAGGAGACCAATCCAGTCTCACTTTGAGAGATCGTAACGGCCCGCGACGATCACTTCAATCGAAATTCCGGAATTTTTCGTTAAAGTTTCGATGAGCCTTTTTGGCACGGTCCAAATCCAGGTTGCAGTTTTGTCGGAAAGAACCACCGAAACCTCGATTTCCGCATGGTTCCAGTCACCCTGGATCGCGCGTTTACACGCTCAAAAAGCGGTCGCGTGCCGCGACTTTCCAGCGTGCTACAATCTCGCCGCCCTCGGCGACTAACACTTCGCGGTGCAACGCCACCGTCGGGCAGATGTGACCGGGGATTGCGTACACCAGATCGCCGGGCAAGTAATCCACGGGCACGGTCGTCTCGACGACGAGGTGTTCTTCGCTGTGCATCACGATCGTATGCTCGGGGAAATCGAGCAACTTGACTCGCTTCACCATCAGCGGATCGGCGGCGACGGACTTGTTGCCGAGGTCGAGCGTGACGCGGTTCGGGGCGGGGCGGCTAATCACGCGCGTGAGGCAGATCGCAGCCGGGGTGACGGTCGCTAGATCGGGGTAACGACCGTAGCCGACATCGTGCAACACGTAAGTGCCGGGCGAACATTCGAGGCCATCGACATCGCGAATCGCGGCATAACTCGGGAACGACGGCGTGCCGCCGCACACTAGCCGCGGCACCGCGATACCGCGTTCCTGCAATGCACTTCGCATCGGCAGTACGCGGGCCAACGTGGCCCGCGCCGAGGCATCGCGGTCGGCACGCGGTTCGCTGCTGTTGTGCCCATCGTAGACGTGAAAACCACCGGGCCGCACGCCGGGGGATTTCGCCATTTGTGCGTAAAGTGACATGGCATCGTCACCCACGGCGATGCCGGTGCGGTTCATGCCGACGTTGAGATCGACGAGCACGTCGATCGTTTTTCCACTAGCTGCCAAGGCCGCCGAGATTGGCCTCAACTGTGCGGGGTGGTCGATGATCGTCGAGAATGCGGTGCCGGGGAACCGCGAAATGAGCGTCAGTAACCGCCCGACGTTCGGCCCGACGAGCGGGTACGAAATCAGCACGTCGGGAACGCCGACCGTCGCGAGCAACTCGGCTTCGGCGATCGTGGCGCACTTGTGTTTCGTCGCACCCGCTTCGAGTTGCACCTTCGCAATCTCGGCGGTTTTGTGCGTCTTAATGTGCGGTCGCAGTCGCTCCGTACCGCCCGCCATCGCGATGATGGCGGCGATATTTTCGCGAATGAGTGCGGGGTAAAACACGAGTGCCGGGGTGAAGACACTCGCTTCGTCGATGAGCTTGTAGGCGGGGTGCATGTCACTTCTTCTCGGGTGTGGCGATTTTATTGGCGAACTCGCGGACGGACTCTTCCAGTAGCCGCGATTTGGCAACGATGTCTTCGATTAGCAGAATCGTTTTCGCGCCCTCTTCGGTCGTGCCTTCGGTCGCTTGCAAGAGTGCGTTGAGCGCCGCATACGTGGGTTCGAAGCTGTTCGACAATCGTCGCATTCCGAGCGAGTCGCGTTTGCGAGTGAAGATTTCGATCATCGCCTTCACGGTGGCGAGTCCGATGCGAAACTCTTCGACGGTTTTCGCCGCTTGCCACGTCCGCAGCGTATCGCGGCTCTTGCGGTGTTCGTCGTCCTTCGGCGTCCATTCGGCAAGGAGCTTCTCGCGCGCGTCCTTCAAATCTTGCTGTTCCGGCACCAAGTTAATGAGTTGATCGTACGCCTCCAGTGCTTCGGGGACATCGCCGCGGCTGAGGAGATCTTTAATGCGGGCGGCAAGTTCTTTCGCGCGAAATTCCTTCTCGAGTTTCGCCGGGTCGGCGGATGCCAACGCACGTTCTTTGAGTTGTTCGATACGCTCGGTCAGCGTCTTCTGGCCGCGTCGGACGATGCCGAGTTGCACGTCGCAGCGGTCGAGTATTTTCTTGAGCGTTTCATCGGCGGCGAGGGGCCGTTCCCGTAGTTGTTTGACTTCTTCCGCCAAGCTTTTTTCGGTCGGGTCCGCACGCGCCAGGCCATCTTCAGCACGGCTAAGCGCGTCGCGATTTTTGCCGCCATCGATGAGCGCGTTCATCGCCGAAAACAACGCCACCTGTGCCGCCACGAGTTCCGATACCCGGCCGCGAACGGCATTCACTTCGTTCGCATACAGCGCGCGATCTTCTTCCTCTTGCTTCACTTCAAACTTGAGCACGATCGGCTCGTCGGACAGCACCGGTATCGGAAATTGTTGCGAACGACCGGCTCCGACCGAGATCGAAATACATGCGACATTCGTGAACGTGCGCGCCGATTTGTAGACGCCGTCGCGCATCGCGAACAAGTCGTCGCCGGCCGGTTGCGCTGCGAAATCGAGGTCGGTTCCTGCGACGGAAAGCAGCGAGCCACGCGGGTGCGGCGAGCCATCCGGCCCGACGAGCCGCAGTTGCACGTGGGTTTCTTTCGTCGGCAACTTGATGCAACGCAGCCCGACGCGGCGACGCGCATTCCGGCCCAAAATATCCAGCCCGAACGCATCGCGCCACCGAGTGAGTACGACGCACTTGCACGCGCCGTCTTGCACCGGAGCGATCACTTTCAGCAGCGTGTACGGGAACGGCACGCCGGTGCGGAATGTCGCCACGGGCGCACGCGCATCGGCCTTCGGGTCGGTCGGTTTGCGTTCGTCGCGAACGACCGATACCGCAAAGATGTCGCCCATTTTCACGTAGTTCGCCATCGGCGCGACGCTGTGCCCACGTAAGGTCACCATCACGTTTTCGGGTTCCGCGGCAATCGGTTCGACGGTACCGACGGGGCCGAAGTCGGGTTCGAGCAACAGCAGCGCCACGCGGCTGAGCATCTCGCTGGATCGCGTCGTTTGTTTGCGCGGCAACGGCGAGGCGATCCCGCAGAAGCCGTCGTACTGTTTCGCTTCGAGTTGGAACGCCCCGTCGCGGTAGTCGATTTTGAGGATGTGCGTTTTGACGCCGTTCAGTTCCCGCGTGGCGCTCGGGTCGAGTGCGGACCAACCGCGTTCGGCGTAGGCTTTCCAAAGCGGGTTTGCGGGATCGTTGGGTGCGGCGAGGTCGACGATTTCGATTTCGCCGGCCGCGCCGTGCGTGCTTTGTAACGCGGCCCGAATCTCTTTGCCGAGTCGTTCGCGGAACGTACCGGAGAACACGGGGTGCCGCGACAAGTGCAACGCCACGCGCCAGCGGTACGGCTCTTTCGCCTCGGGGTCCAACAGTTTTGCGGTGCTACCCGGTTGGGCGTTCGCAATTGCGGCCAGAAAATAAATCGAAAGAATCGCGAATGCGAGTCGGATCATAGCAGTTCCTTCGCGTCGAGTTTGCTAACCTAATGTTACCACAGTGTACCGCGCCGCCGACCACTTCACCCAGCGGCATGGAGACACTCCCGAGACGCCACCACGATGAACCCGAAGATGATGAAGCCGGCGCAGAGTTATCAAGTCGCCTTTGAAGTGTCGATCCGCGCGCCGCGCGACCGGGTCTGGACGGCCCTCACCGAGGAAACCAACAATTGGTGGCCGAAAGATTTTTTCTCCGCCGAGAACCCTGCCGGGTTCGTGATCGAAGGCCAACTCGGCGGCCGCGTCTATGAAGCCTGGAACGGCGGCGGTGGCGTGTTATGGGGCACCGTCGTGGTCTGGTCGCCGGGTTATCGGATGACGTGGGCCTGCGAAATGTACCCCGATTGGACCGGCCCCGGACGCTCGTTCGTGACCTTCGACCTCGAAGAACGCGGCGTCGAAACGATCGTGAAAGTGCAAGACTCCGGGTTGTGCATCAACGCCAATCAAGCCGCCAACAGCCTCGGTAACGGCTGGCAGCGGCTCATCGGCACGCACTTCAAAAGCTACGTCGAAGCCGCCATGTGGTCCGCACCCGCCAACTTCAACTCCGGTCCACTCTCCGGACGCTTTAACGACGGCACCATCACCCCGCCACCCGGCTTCACGG
>JAYVQG010000190.1:0-1849 GCA_043757025.1 Limnoglobus sp. | reverse complement strand
GAAGACTTGCTCGCCTTTATCCGCGAGCGATTCGGTTCGGTTCCCGAGTTGGTCGAAGCGCGGATTCGTGCGACGGATGACTCCGCGAAATTGCAGGCGGCCATCCGGCAGTCGGTTCGCGTGACCGACCCGAACGACATCCTCCGATAACTTCGCATTCGTAGCCACTTCGTATAATCACATCGACTGAGCGGCGGGTTTGCGAACCCGCCGGTTTCGTTTCACCGAAAGCAGAAATTCCATGGCAGAGAAGATCACACCGCGTGCGACCGATTATCCCCAGTGGTATCTCGATGTCGTGAAGGAAGCGGGCCTCGCGCAGAATGCGGAAGGCGTGAAGGGGTGCATGGTCATCAAGCCGACGGGCTACGCCATCTGGGAGAAGATGCAGCGCAGCCTCGACCGCATGTTCAAAGACACCGGCCACGTGAACGCCTACTTCCCGCTGTTCATCCCGATGAGCTACCTCGCGAAGGAAGAGGAGATGGCCGAGGGCTTCGCGAAAGAGTGTGCCGTCGTTACGCACTATCGCCTGAAATCCGAAAAGGGCAAGCCGTTGCACGTCGATCCGACGGCGGAACTCGAAGAGCCGCTGATCGTGCGGCCGACATCGGAAACGATCATCTGGCGGACGTACAAGGACTGGATTCAAAGCTATCGCGACCTGCCGTTGCTCATCAATCAGTGGGCGAACGTGGTGCGTTGGGAGATGCGGACGCGGTTGTTCCTGCGGACGGCGGAGTTCCTTTGGCAAGAAGGCCACACCGCGCACGCCACCGGTAAGGAAGCCGAAGAAGAGACGCACCGGATGGTCCGCGTGTACCAGACGTTCGCCGAAGAGTTCATGGCGATGCCGGTGCTCGTCGGGCCGAAGTCCGATGGCCAGAAGTTCCCTGGCGCGATTTATACGCTTTGCATCGAGGCGCTGATGCAGGACGGCAAAGCGTTGCAAGCGGGGACGAGCCACTTCCTCGGGCAGAACTTCGCGAAGGCATTCGACGTGAAGTTCAAGAATGAAGCGAACAAGGAAGAGTACGCGTGGGCGACGAGTTGGGGCGTATCGACGCGGTTGATCGGCGGCCTGATCATGACGCACTCGGACGACAACGGGCTGGTGGTGCCGCCACGGTTGGCAGCCACGCACGTGGTGATCGTGCCGCTGGGGAAGAACGATGCAGAGCGCGGCCCGAGCATTCTCGCCGCCGAGAAACTGGCTGCGGAAATCAAGGCGATCCCGCGCGACGATTTCTACAGTTACGAGCCGATCTCGGTCATCATCGATCGCAACTTCGACAAGATGCCGGGCTTCCGGTACGCGGAACACGAAATCCGCGGCGTGCCCGTTCGCATCGAGATCGGGCCGAAGGACATCGAGAAATCGGCGTGTGCCGTCGCCCGGCGCGACGTACCCGGCAAGGAAGGCAAGCAGTTCGGCGTGCTCCTGACCGCCGCCGCCGCGCACGTCGATGCACTGCTGCGCGACATTCAAAAATCGCTGTTCGAGAAGGCCAAAGCCCACCGTGCCCGCACCACCCGCACCGCAAACAGTTACGAGGAATTCAAGGCGATGATCGAACAACCGGGCTTCATTTACGCACACTGGGATGGCACCGGCGAAACCGAAAACAAGATCCAGGAAGAGACCAAGGCCACGATCCGCTGCATCCCGTTCGACGGCCCACCCGAACCCGGCGTCTGCATGGTCACGGGCCAACCGAGCGCGAAGCGCGTCGTCTTCGCCCGTGCCTACTAACCGGTGACACCGCGATGGCGAAGCAATACGATTCGACGCTGAAGACGTTGCTCGACGACTACGCCATCGATTGGATCGACTGGCTCGCGCCGCGTT
>JAYVQG010000189.1:0-26578 GCA_043757025.1 Limnoglobus sp. | reverse complement strand
GCGTTGACCTCGGCTTCGCCCATCGTCTCGGGATGGCGTTTGTCGTGGAAGAGGATGTAGCGTTTGGCCCAATCGTGGTAGCAGTCTTCGGTGCGAATCGAGTAATGGCGAACGCGGCAGGCCGCACGCAGCCGGTCGAGCAACTTGGGTTGCTGTCGGAGTGCCGGTGTGGGGAGTGTGGCGACCATTTTGTAATGGTAATCGAGTCGCGGGACGAGAGTCAAGCGAATTATGCGGGAATTTCGAACTCCCGGACTTCCCCACGGACGTTCGTCCGCGGGCTTTCGATTGACGCACCCACATGAATTCCCGAAGTCACAAAGTTCTGGACGATTTGACGTAAGTCGACTTTTGTATCGTGCACGAAGTGACGCAAAAGTGTCGGGTTCGGTCGATTTTATGTCGGGTCCGGTCGATTTTCGGTCAATGTTGGTCGATTTTCGGTCGCATTTGGTCGCGAAATGACCAGTCGTTTCGGCTGATGCGAAATCGAGCGCCTCGACATAAGCCACGAAGCGAGTTCGAGATACGTCAAAACCGCCGGTTTGAGATCGGAGATTTGCGATCAAAAAGTGGCGTTTTGGGACGCGAAAATGGCAAAAAAATGGTTTTTGAGCATCCGCAATTGTGACTTACGTCGACAGAAACGTCTGAATCTTGGCGATTACTTCGTGCGTGGCGTCTTCGAGGAGGTAGTGGCCGCAATCGGGCCACGTGTGCGTTTCGGCGTGCGGGAAGTGACGCTGCCAGTCGGCGAGGAAGTGGCGGTCGAAGACGAAGTCGCGGAGGCCCCAGAGTAGCAGCGTCGGCGTCGCGTGGAACTGCGGCAACGCGGCTTCCACCCCAGAGACGATGTCGTAACCGGGGTCGGTTTTGCGGAGCGGAATCGTTTGCACGAACTTCAGCACCGCGATGCGGTTCGCGGGCGTATCGTACGGTTTCAGGTACATTTCCCGCACTTCGGGCGCAAGCGGTTTGCGCGTGACGCACCACTTCGCGGCCAGTTTGCAGAAGGCGTTTTGCTTGAGAATCAGCCATTCGCCGAGCCACGTGTTGCGCCCGAGCCAGAGCGACCACGGGAAGCGTTTCGTCTTCGGCAGATGCCCGCAACCGGTGTTGATCGCCACGATGCGCCGAATGCGATCGGGGTGCCGCGTGGCGTAACCCATGCCGATCATGCCGCCCCAATCGTGAACGATCAGCGTGATCGGCTCGGTGAGATTCAGCGAATCGAGCAGCGCTTCGACGTCGTCGATTCGCGATTTCAGCGAGTAATCGTACTGCGAGAGCGGCGGTTTATCCGAGAGGCCGCAACCGATGTGGTCGGGGACGATGCAGCGATGGGTGCCGCGGAGTGCGAGGACGAGATTGCGGTAGTAGAAGCTCCAAGTCGGGTTGCCGTGGAGCATGACGACGGGCGAGCCTTGGCCTTCATCGAGGAAGCGGAGGCGTATGCCGGAACGGTCGAAAGTGCGACCGTGGAACGGATAGAGTTCGGAGTGTTCCGGGTTCACCATTCCAGCCCGAGCATGAGGCAATTGAGTCCGCTACCAATGCCGAGCCAGCCGACGCGGTCGCCGGGGCGGAGGAACTCGCGTTCTTCGGCGACGGCGGCGGTGAGCGGCAGAGACACCGTGCCGATGTTACCGAGGAACGGGAAGGTGCTGAAGTCTTTTTCGAGCGGGATGCCGAACGCACCGAGGACGGCGTCGCGGTGCCCGGCCCCGACTTGGTGGCAAATGACTTTATCGAGCGAGGCGGCCGGCCAGGAGAGTTTCGTAAGGAATGAAGTCCAGGTTCGGAAGCCGAGATCGACGCCGTACTTGAGCACTTCCCCGGCGTGCGTTTCCATGAATGGCACCATGACGTGCCGCATCCCGATGTCGATGCCTTTTTGCACGATCGCACCGGCATTCGCACCGAGGTACTTTCGCACGGCATCGGAAAGATCGTTATCGAGGAGCCGTTCGATTGGGGCGGGAAACATCGACTCGAGGCCCCAACGGCAGAGCGCGTGGTGTTGCGGCGCGTTCTTGGTGACGCCACCGATGAGTTTACGGCGTTTCGTATCGGAGATATTCGCCGATGTGACGAGCACGGCCACGGCACCGGAACCACCCGTGAGCGTCGCCACCGACGACCGGTACAGGTCGATCGACTTCGTGTTGACCATCCGCTCGATGACGTTCTCGTTGATTTCGCGGGCCGTCTCGCAGGAAACCACGAGGCCGGCATCGGCTTGGCCGAGTTCGATGCGGTTCGCGACTTCGACGACGCCATTCAGGACGCCGAGGCAGGCATTGCTGATATCGAAAACCGCGCCATCGGGGCTGATGCCGAGGTTCGCGGCAACGGCACAGGCGGTGGCTGGCTCGAAGCCTTCGCGGCAGACGCCCGCATAGATGAGGACGTCGACATCTTTCGCGGAGAAGTTCGCCTTCGCGAGCGCCTTGCGGGCGGCGGCGGTGGCACCTTCGGATAGCGAGTGTTTTTTTTCCCACCAGCGCCGCTCGCTGATCCCCGTTAGCAGTTCGAGCTGCCCTACGGGGAGCTTATGCGCATCGTAAAACGGCTTGAGGCGCGCTTCGAGGTCTGCGGTGGAAATGACGACGGGCGGAAGCTCGTAGCCGATCGACTCGATGTGAACGCGGGAATAACGCATAGTTTCGTTCGAGTCGTTGGCTTAGCACAGGATGGCACAGCACGGCCACAATCTCCCAGTCACTCTAGTGTGAAACCGGTCATCTGGTAGATGATACGCCCGTCGACGATCAGGAATCCGTTTGCGGTCAGAGATTTCGCGATAGTATCCTCTTCGACAATTTCGAGCAAGACCGTGACTTCGCGATCCGTGGGAACGACTTGCCCGCGATAAGTCCATTCGTGCGAACGATTTCGCGCGACGGTCTGCCAGCCGTTTGGCGGTGCGGTGCCCCACTTTTTCCACGCCACGAATTTGAACAACTGCAAGAACGACTCCAAACCGAGCGAGCCGGGCCAGACGGGATCCTGGTAAAAGTGCGCCTGGAAGAACCAGAACGAGGCATCGACCGCGATGCGACCGCGGATCAACCCGAGCCGCTTCGAGCCGCCGTCTGGCTCGTAACCGTCGATCGTGTCGACCATCCGCAGCATCGGTCCGGGGAACGGCGCATCGAACGGCAACTTCGTTGCCATCGCGCCTTCCCGCAATACCGGCAGCTTCGCGTTCGGCATCCCGACCTGGTTGACGAGTGCGGCTTTCCCGAAGAAGCCGAAGTACGTCGTGCCTTCGTAAATCTTGCGTTCGCCCTGCCGCACGCACAGGTCGTAATGCTGAATAATCATGCCGCCGGACGACGACACTTTCGACATCGTCACGGTCGTCGTCAGCAACCCCACGTCCGGGCCGACGGCTTCGAGTTGCACGGCTTTGCCGCCGAGGTTGCGGAACGACATATCGCTCGGCGAGGTGAGAGCGGAGCCGCAGTACGCCGCCAGCCAGCCGCACGGTTGCAACGCGATTTCCAGCAAGATGCTGAACGGCATCCGCGGGCAGCGGTTCGCTTCGAAGTACCACGCATCGGGTGGCACGCGATATTCGGCAACGCACGACGCGCCCGCCTTCAGCACGAACGGTTCGCCGGTCACTTCGGTGATGCCATCGATGAACTGGTACGGCGGGCCGGGCAGCCGGGCGATCATCCGTTCGCGGTCGAAGATGCGGTACGGCTCGCCGAACGCCTCGGACGGGTTGCCGTTCGAGTACGCCATAATCGACGCCTTGTCGTAGCGGTACGGTTGCTTGTGCGACCAGATCGCTTCGAGGCGTTCGCGCGTCAGCCCCGTCATCCGCAACGACAGGTTTGTGATCTCGACGATCGGTTTGCCGTCGGCGTACATTAGGGCATCGCCGATGGCGAACGGCTCCGGGCCGTAGCCGAGTTCCTTGATGCTCACTTCGTACGTCACGGTGCGCGTGCTCGCGAGAACTTGCCCGCGGCACTTCAGGCGGCTCTTGACTTCGGGCACCGGCTGGCAGACGACTTCGCCTTCCTCGCCGATCCAGCCGATCCGCATGAGCAACACGCGCAGCGTGTGCAAGCAGCATTCGTACATCAACGTGCCGGGCATCACTTTGTCGTCGATGAAGTGGCATTCAATGAACCACTCCTTCGGGCGAATGTCGTACTCGGCCCGCACGAAACCGAGGCCGAAGCGACCGCCGTTCGGGTCGACGACTGGCACGCGATCGACCAGCCGCAACATGCCGCCGGGGAGTCTCATCGGCGTGCGCAAGTTCAGTTTGGCGAAGTCCGGGCCGAACGCGGCGGCGATCTCGCCGCGCCGCAGTGCCTCGACTTCCGCCTCGCCGAGCGCGATTGGCGGAAGCGATACCCAGTCGGTCCAATCGGGTGGGCGTTTGCCGGGCGCGGGTTGTCGATCGAGTTTCGTGTGAACGATGCCGACACCCGCCGCGAGTGCCTCGGCAGTGAAGAACCCCGCGATGCCGCTTTGCATACTCAGGAGCGGTTGGCCGTCGATACTTCCTTCGAAGTGGAAGCGGAACAGCCACGCTCCGGCTTGGTGGAAAAATTCGTCGATATGGATGTCGTACTCGATCCGCTCGCCGACTTTCGGCAACCCGCGATGGAACGTCACCACGGCATCGAGCAAGCGATACACCGCCAAGCCGCGCGTCTGAAAATCGATCCCGAGGAACCCCGATAGGAGCAAGTCCGCCTGCCCGCTTTCGACCGTGACGCTCGTCGGGCAATGGTTGGTATCCAGGTACCACCGGTCGGCAAGAACGGTGTGATCCGTCACGATGCGGCCCGATGTCATCGACTTCGGTTCGCCCTCGATCGACAGCACGCGATCGACCAACATCAGCGGGCCAGCGGGTAATCGTACGCGGGTCGGGAAGTTATCGATTTCCGCAAACGATGCACCGAGTACGTCGGCGATCTTGCCGTTGGCGTACGTCGTGCAGTCGTCGAAGCTCAAGGTACGCGGCACTTCGGTACGCACGCGAATGGCACGCGGCTGGCGGCGTTGCATTCGCTCGAGAATTTGCGTTTGCAATTGCAGTGTGGCGATGGCGGTTTGCGTGAAGCCATCGCTGACGTGCAGATACTTCGCATGCGCCTCGGCGGCCACCTCCGCGGTGCGACCGGCCGCAGTCACGAACGCGGCGAGATCGATCCGCGATGGCACCACGGCGGGTGGCGGCGTTTGCGTGAGCGGGGCGACGATTTCCGGCACGAACACCGATGGTTCCGGTTCGCAGTATGGCACCGGCGCGCCGGTGCGGACGACGAGGTTCCGCGATAAGCGGCTCGCGGTTGTCGGCGTGTGGCCGACGCACATCGTGTCCATCCCGTACAGTTTGCCGAGACTGATCGGCACCCGTTCGGCGATCAGTTCTGCGAACAATTTCAGCACGCCCGTTACCGCATCTTGCCCCGTGAAACAGACGGCGCGAGCGGAGTGCGGGCGTTCGCCGAGGATCGCACGGATCGTGCGCGTACACGACTTGCCCGGCCCGACTTCGACGAACGCACGGATGCCATCGCGGTAGGCACTCTCGACGACGACGGGGAAATCGATCGTGTGCAACAACCCGGCGGTGATCGAGTCAGCGGCGGCGGCTTCGGTCACTTGGTACTCGCGGCCCCATGCCCCGCTGTACACCCGCAACCCGCTCGGTGCCGTTACTGGTAAACGGTGGAGTTCGCGGTATGCGGCCTCCACGGGGCGGCCCGCTTCGCAGTGCGCGAGCGTCACGCCATCCAGCAACAGGAACCGTTGGCCGAGCGCGGCTACGAGCGTTTCCACGTCGGCTTTCACGCCGCCGATGACGCATTCGTTCGGCGCGGTCACGATTAATAAGTAGGCGTGCAAATCGGGCCGCAAGTGCAAACGCACATCGTCCGGCGCGACCGGCACGACGCCGGTAACCCAATCGAGCGGAGATGTTTCCGGCGTGCCGAACTGCGCGCGAGCGGCATTGAACGGCGGCCCGAGATCGGTGCCGAACAGCGACGATTCTTGAATCCGCCGGTACATTTCGTCGCGGCTCGTCCAGAGCCGCATCCCGAACAACCCCGCCGATTCGCCGAGGCTCTGCCCGATCATCGCATCGGCTTTGAGGCCGAGACTCACGAGTAAATCGGTGGTCAGCGTGCCGAGCGTCACTTGGCCGAACAGAAATTCGCGCGCGGTCGTGTCGGGTGGAATCGTACTTTCCCAGAAGCGATTCGGCGCGTACTGCGAACGCAGAAGTGCGTTCTCCGATTGTTGCCGTCGCAAGACACTGGGCCATTCGGTGCCGAAGTCGCGGCCCATACCGGCGAACGGATTTCCCGAGCCGGGGAACACAAACGCGACCTTGCCGTTCCGGCCGATCGGGTACGGGTCGAAGAACACGCGGTCGCGAATCGCCGGTCGCAAGTCGCCCGCTTTCGGATCGGGGATCGGCGTCTCGGGGCGTGCGGTAATGGCACGCACCGCGAACGCGATTTGCTCTTTCAACTCTGCCGTCGAATGCGCAACGAGCGTAACGGCGAGTTTCCGGCGCACGTTGGCGGGCACGCGGCGAAACCAGTCGCGTGCGAGGCTTTCGATCGTTCGCACGCCGTCGGGTAGCCACGTCGTTAAGCGTCCGAGGCCGTCGATCAGTTCCGCCGTCGTGTCGCCTTCGATGGCGAACACCGCTTCGCGTCGTGCGCCGAGCGGTTGCAGGCGTTCCGCCTCTTGAAGCTTGCTCGCCGGCTCCGACGCATGTTCTTCGAGCACCGCATGAACGCACGAACCATCGACGCCGACCCCCGCCACTGCCGCACGGCGCAGGCCCGCATCGCGATCTTGCAGCCAGTAGCGCGGTGTATTCGAGAAGTGACAGTCGGCCGTCACGGAGTCGAGTTCGCTACGGCGTTCCTCGCTCGGTATCGCAGGCAAAATCTGGTGGTACAGCGACAAGCTCGCCTTCACGACCGCCACGAGAACGCTGGCAAACCCCGTGTGCCCGACCTGCGCTTTCGCGGCGCTCACTTCCAGTGGCATCGTGCGCGACGTGGCCTTCAAGAGCGCCGCGAGTGCCTCGGCTTCGATGCGGTCTTCGCACGGCGTGCCGCCCGCAGAGGCATCGAGATAGCCGATGCTCGCCGGGTCGATTTGCGCATCCGAACAGGCCCGCAACAGCGATGAGGCATACGTGGCAGAATCGGCAACGACCGCTTCCATCGCGCCACCCGATGCCGCACCGACACCGCGGAGTACGGCGTAGATCCGGTCGCCATCGCGTTCGGCATCGGCGAGCCGCTTCAGGACCACCGCGGCCGCACCTTCACCGGGAATGTTGCCGAAGGAAAACCGCCCGAACGGCATCGGTTGGCCGTCTGGGGAAAACGGCCGATCCGCCGCCGTCGCGTGCATCGCCCGCGGGTCGCCTGCCAGTTCCACGCCACCGACCACCGCGCGATCGAGTTCCCCCGCACGTAGTGCCCGCACCGCCAGTTCGAGCGCCCGACCGGCGGAGGTTTCTTCGCTGCACACCGTGAAGCTCGGCCCGCCGAACCGGAATGCGCGCGCGATGCGGCTCGCCGCGATGCTCCCGAGCGCACCCATCACGCGGTTCGCATTCAGTGCTGGCCCCACGGTGTCGGCCTGCGTCGCATCGACCGCTTTTGCCGCCCAGCGCAGGTGGTAATTCGTCGCGTTGAGGTCCAAGCCGAGGCCGACGAACACGCCGGTCATCGGGTCGCCGTGGTCTTTGTCGGTCTCGCGTGCCGTGGTGCAATCGTCGATGGCGGCGGCGGCGGTAATCAGCGACAGCAATTGCTGCGGCAGCATTTCCTCCAACTCTTTCGGTGGAATGCGGAAGCGGTCGAGTGGCACCGCGATGTCGTCGAGGAAGAACCCCGGCGTCGGGTTCTCTTCGCTCGTCCAGCCGGATGTCTTCGGTGTCGGCAGAGTGTCTTCGTCGCCGCCGAAGATGCGTTCCTGAAACGCGCGGAGCGTTTTCCACGGGCCGATGTGTGCGGCCATGCCGACGACAGCGATGCCATCGTTCGCCTTCTTGCGAAGCTCGGAAATCGGCACGCTCTTGGGGGCGACGGCCACGTCGGTCCACTCTTCGAGCAGCAAGTGGGCGTTGACGCCGCCGAAGCCGAAGCCGCTGACGGCGGCGCGGCGGGGGCCATCGGTTCGCCACGGTTCGGCCGATGTCAGCACGCGGAACGGCGAGCCGTCGTACCGCAAGTTCGTGCCGGGTGCGGCGAAGTTCGCCTGCGGGGGCAGCGTGCGCGCCGCGATCGCCCGCAGCACTTTCATCGTCGCGGCCGCACCGGCACCGGTCAGCAAGTGGCCGACCGTCGCCTTCACCGAACCGATCACGCACTGCCCCGCTTTGATGTCGTGGCCGCGCCAGAGTTCGGCTAAACTTTCGAACTCGATCGCATCGCCGATCGGTGTCCCGGTCGCGTGGCACTCGATGAGATCGACGTCAGACGGTGCCCAGTCCGCACGGCGATACGCTTCGCGCATCGCCCGCAGTTGCCCTTCGACCGATGGCGCGAGCAAGTTGCCGACGACGTCGTTCGACAGGCCCCACCCGGCGAGCGTGGCGAGAATCGTGTCGCCGTGTGCGAGTGCATCCGAGAGCCGCTTCAGTACGAAGATGCCCGCACCTTCGCCGACGACGAGACCATCGGCCTGCGCATCGAACGGCGAACACCGGCCACTTTGCGATAAGGCGCGGAGTTGTGCGAAACCCATCTGCGTATACAGCGAATCGGGCCGCGAACAGCCGCCCGCGAGCATCGCATCGGCACGCCCCGAAAGCAGTTCGTCGGCGGCGAGCTTGATCGCGTACAACGACGACGCACACGCGGCATCGAGCGTGAACGTGCCACCACCGAGGCCGAGCGCCTTCGCGAGTAACCCCGCCGGCAACCCCACGGGGTAGCGGTTCAGGCCCATCGACGGTTCGGTTTGCTCGATGCCGAAACGGGTGCCGAGATATTCGCGAGCGAGGTCCGACGCTTTCTCGGTCGGCAGGCAGATATTGCCGAGGATCGCACCGACGCGGCGACGGTCGATGGGGTCGGTCTTTGCGGAACGCCAAGCGCGATTCCCAACGTCGAGAACGAGGTGAAACAGCGGATCGAGGCCCGCGAGCCATTCGGCATTCGCGGTCGTGCCTTCGAGGTCGGCGACGAACGGATCGAGGAAGTAACCGCGTGGGGAATAGACCGAATCTGGGTGCGGTACGCGGGCATCGTAGCACTGGTCGGCGGGGATCGCCCAACGGCCATCGGGCACTTCGCGCGAACAGTCGCGGGCCTGTACGATGTTTTCCCAGAACAGGTCCAGGTCGGCCCCGGAACCGGGGAAGCGCCCCGCCGCACCGACGATTGCGATCCGCTCGCCACTCGTTGTCATCGATTCCCTTTTCGGCATGGATCAAATCGTGCAATTCTGGGCAGCCGGCAATTGATTCCACCCGCTACCCACCCACCCATCCCTGGAATCATTCCCGAATTTCGGAACCAACCTAACCCACCAACGACTTACGTCCGATTTCGATCGTCTGAAATCGCGCCGGAACCAAAGTTTCGGTGCCATTTTTTCGCACGGCGGACGGTTATTGTCGCACCAATGGCCCGAGTTGGTTGCGTCGGAATGCCTGGTTTAAACCAGGGTCGATGACGCATTCGTAGTCTTGGACTTGAGCCACGAGTACGCCGTCCGAATCGATGTAGTCCATGTCCGCACGGGCAAACGTGCCGTTATCGCGGGTCACCCGAATGACGACGCGCGTGGGGCCGGCGGGGAACGAGCGTCGGAACTGCCGGTAGCGCCCGAGGAAGCACGGCAGCGACCCCGCACCGTGTTGCGCGAAGCTCCAGAGGATCATCATCTGGAAGCTGGCGTCGAGAACGAGCGGGTCGGCCACCCACGCGGAACGAAGCGGGTTCAGGAACCATTCGGTCGTCGCTGGGGCCGGGTACGCGGTGCCGATGAACGCGGAATCGGTGAGGCCGTCGACGGTTTCGATGCCGTGTAGGTCTGGCCCGTGGAACAGGAAGTATCGGTAGACATCTTCCGGTGGATGCTGGTACGGCAGCACCACGGGCGGCTTCTCGGGTTGTGGCGCTTTCGGCAGCGCCGCCGTCAGCACGATCTCCCCGCGCGAATGCAACACCTCGCGGCCATCGCGGCGCTTACCGCGCACTTCAACGGGCACGACGAACAATCCTTCTTGCCGCGTCGCCCGTCCCGCCATCAGCCGGAGCGTAATCGAACTCGCGTCTTCAATCATGACGCCGTGCGTAATCCGCAGATCGTTGAACCCGTGGAAGACGAGGCCGGGGTTGCCGTGGAGCGCCGCGTGGGCCATCCATTCCATGTGGACTGCCATCGGCAGCACGGCGCGACCGTCCAGAACGTGCGAACGGAGAATCGGGTGCGAAGGCACATCGACGATGCGTTCGAACACGACGCCGACTTCCGAGTTCGGCGGGTTCGAGTTCGGCGGACTAGCGGGCACGGCCGTCGTTCCCGAACCCGGCACGCGCGTCGTTCCCGCCTTGCTGATTACTCCCGAAAGCCGGCCCTTGCTGCCGAGTGCGAGAACCTCGACGGCCCGCCCCGCCGTGCTGAGTTCCTGCACGACGAACGCGCCACCCGCACTCAGCGGGATCAGGCCGACGCCTTCGGACTCGAACTGTTTCCGCAGTGCGGGCGTCACCATCCCGCCATCCCACGGCCCCCAGTTGATCGACACCACACGCGCGTTCGGGCGCTTCCGGGCTTCGATCTGAGCGATTTTGTTCAGCACCTCGTTCGCGACCGCATACGCCAGTTGGCCGGTGCGCCCCAGCCGCCCCGTGATCGACCCGAACAGCACGACGGCCTTCAGTTCGTCGCCGCCGAGCAGATCGAGGATGTGTTTGATGCCATCCACTTTCGTCGAATAGACGTAGTCGAACTGCTCGGCGGTCAGCGTTTCGATGCGACGATCCGCAAGTACGCCTGCGCCGTGGATGACGGCGGTGATCGCCCCGAACTTCACCTTCACTTGATGGATGAGGTCCGCGACGGCACGACCGGATGAGACATTCACGGGGAAGTAAACGACCCGTGCGCCGGTCGATTCGATTCGCGACAACGTCTGGCGGATCTCGCGTTGCGAGACGATTTTGGCGTACTGCTCGTTGATGAGCTTCGGCGTCGCTTCGGCCCCGAGGTGGTCGACGATTGCTTTCTTGAGCGTCGCTTCGTCGACGATGCCGCTCGACCATCCGAGTTCGGGGCCGGTCGGTGTGGGCGTTCGCCCCGTCAGGACGAGCGTGCATTGATAGGCTTGAGCGAGCGCGATGGCGGCTTCGGCGGTGACGCCGCGTGCGCCGCCGGTAATCAGCACGACGTCCTTCGGCCCGAGCGCGAACGATTGCGCCGTCATCCGCCGCACGGTTCGGGCGAGTTCGAGCGTACATCGGTGCGTGGGGGAAATGCCGACTTCGATCGGGCCACCGCCGAGGACTTCTTCGATCACGGCGGTGGCCGCGCCCGCCGGTTCGTCGGCGATGTACGCGGGCATCACGTCGATGGCTTTGCACGAGATTTCGGGCCACTCGTGCTTGAGCGTTTTGATCAACCCCGCCAATCCGCCGGCGGTGGCGTCGGCGGTCGGTGCGATGTCGCCGAGGCCGAAGAGGCCATCGAGCCGCGCGACGGTGACGATGACCGCCGACGAGCTTTGGCGGGCGATCTGCCGCAACCGTGGCCCCGCCGTTTGCACCCACTGGAACGCCAGCCGGTTCAACGACATCGCGTTCGGGATCGTCGCCGGAGCGACGAGCACCAGCCCTGCGAGAGCGCCCGACGATTTCACGGTACCGACCGACATCCACGGGACGAGCCGCGGCTGATACCCCATTGCCGCCAGTTGGTTTGCGATCTCGCGGGTGAATGGCTCTTCCTCGGCGACGAGCCAGATTTCGCCGCCTTCCAGCAGCGGGATCGGCGCGCGATCCGCGCTGAGATCCATGTCCATGAACTGGAGGATGCTCCGCTCGACGGCATCGTTCGTGTAACCCGCTTTCGCGCTATCGGTGCCCGATGGGATCGTCGGCGTGTGCGACCCGTTCTTGCTCGGCGACGCCGATTCCGAGGGTTTCGCCGGGAGAATCGACGAGACGTGTTCCGTCTTCGGGGCGTTCAACTCGGAAATCGGCGAGGGGGTCTCATGCGTTTTCCGCATAATCTCAAGCGCCTTCGAATCGACCGCGTTCGTCGCGGGCGTCACGAGCTGCGATGGCAATAAGAACGGGATCTTCTTCGTCGAAGGGCCGCCATCGGTCAGTTCGGAAATCGCTTCCGGCACCACGACTGCGGGCACGCCCGATAGGAAGTTCGCGACATCGCGCAGCGTGTGCAGCGACCCGAGGTGTTCGGTTTTCACGAGCGGCGCGTTCGGCAGTTTGTCTTGCACTGCTGCGAGAATTTCCACGCGCTTGATCGAATCGATCCCGAGGTCGGCATCGAGCGACATGTCGAGGTTCAGCATCTCGACCGGGTAGCCGGTCTTCTCCGAGACCACGCCGAGCAACGTCGAGGAGACATCGCTACCGATTTCCATCCCGTCAGACATCTCCGCCGAATCGACGGCCGTTGCCATCGGCACATCGATTTCGACGCTTTCGCTCGCTTCAGTCCGGTTCGCATCGAGTCGCGAACCCGACAGGAAGTTCGCGACATCGCGCAGCGTGTGCAGCGACCCGAGGTGTTCGGTTTTCACCAGTGGCGCGTTCGGCAGCTTGTCTTGCACCGCCGCGAGAATTTCCACGCGCTTAATCGAATCGATCCCGAGATCGGCATCGAGCGACATGTCCAAATTCAACATCTCGACCGGGTAGCCGGTCTTCTCGGAGACCACGCCGAGCAACGTCGCGGAGACGCCCGCCGTCACAATTACCGGTGCGGCCACGGGTAGTGGCAGTGGCACAAAAACCGGCACCAGCGGTGGCAGCACGATGACGGGTTGGGGCACGGGAATCGGAACCGGCATCGGAGGTGGCACGAAAACGGGAGCCGGTGGCGGAACGTATGTCACACTCGGCACCACGGGATTTGGCACGTTGGCAACGTGCCCCACGGCTATCCCGGAATTTGGCACGTTGGCAACGTGCCCCACGGCTATTCCGCTGAATGCGGCGTGTTGCTGCGCGACGAGTGCGGCGAGCGTGCGTTGCGCTTGCTCTTGCGAATCGAGGAACTGGCGGTGGAGCTGCGCGGTTTGCTCTTGCATTCGCTGGAGCGTCGCGAGCGTTTGTTGCGTCGCCTCCAGGGCGGCCGCCAATCGCGGGTCGAAATTCGAGTCGGGCATGGGCATCTCGCCGGACGAGGTTGCGCGGAGCAGCGCCGCGGGCCGGGGTTCGCGTTTGGGTCGGGGTTGAACGTAATTCGCACCGCTGATCGGCACCGTACCGGCGGTACTCACCGGGCGCGGCGGGCGGGCACGGCTGGATTCTTCCCACGCCGATAATCGCACGCGGTGGCCGCGCGCCGCCAATCGTGCCAATGCGTCCGCCAAGTCTAGCACACCCGAACTTCGCCCGCCCGAGGCATCGATCGCGATACTGGTAAATTCTGCTGCGGGCGGAATCCCGTCGGTCGTCTCGGCCAAAATCTGCTCGACGAGCTTCGTCAGCGTGCCGCCGGGGCCGACCTCCAGAAACGTCCGCACACCTGCGCGAGCGAGGTTGCGGACTTCATCGACGAACGAAACGGGGTTCGCTAACTGATAGCCGAGCAAGTCGCGTAACGCTTCGGCATCGGGTGGATATTCGCGCGCCGTCGTGTTCGAATACGCAGGTGTTGTGCCCGGTTGAATCGCGATGTCAGCCAGTGCGGCACGGAACGGCGTCGCGGCATCGGCGACGAACGAACTGTGGAACGCCGCCGCCACGGGTAGCCGAATGCTGCGAACCTTCCGCGCGGAAAAGACGGTCATTGCCCGTTCGATCGCATCCGTCGGCCCGGAAAGCACCGTCTGTTTCGGCGCGTTGTGGTTCGCCACAATGAGATCGAGCGCTTCTTCGCGAATGATATTGTGTACGTCGTTCCGCGAGGCCAGCACGGCGAGCATCGCGCCCGCATCGCCGGTACGTTGTGCGACCATCAACTCTCCGCGCAACCGCGACAGCGTAAACAGGTCCGCTTCGCCGATCCGCCCGGCTGCAGCCAGCGCGGGTAGTTCGCCGTAACTGTGGCCCGCGAACGCCTGCGCCACCACGCCGAACCGCCGCGATAACACCGCCCACGCGCCGAAACTCACCGCACCGAGCGCCGGTTGCGCGACATCGGTCGCCTTCAGTGCGTCATCTTGCGTCGCCTTCGCATCGTCGGCAAACGACGTCGGCGGATAGATCGCGTCGGACAAACGCGACGCGGTGCCATTCGCGGTCGTCAGCGTTTCGAGCATTTCGGGGAAGAGGCACATCACCTCGCGCAGCATCCCGACGTATTGCGAACCCTGCCCAGGGAACAGCACCGCAAGATCGCCGGCGACGGCCCCACTGCCGTAATGCACGCCTTCCGGCGTGCGCCAATGCTTCGCCGCCGGCTGCGCCTGAAGTTGCTGTTTCGCGTTCGCAAGTAACTTCGTCAAATCGGTGGCCGTACGGTGTGCGGCAAACACCAGACGGCATGCGGCATCGGCACGGAACGTGGCCCGCGATTGCTCGGCGGCCCGCGCGAAATCGACCCAGTTCGTCGGCACGTCGGCCAGTGTCTTCGCCAACGCAGCTGCGTTGTCGCCACTGATCGCGAACAATTCCACGGTGCCGTCCCAGTCGGTGGCGACCTTGTTCGGCTGATGTTCTTCGAGGATCGCGTGGAAGTTCGACCCGCCAAAACCGAACGCGGAGACACCGGCGCGGCGCGGATGTTCCCGTTTAGGCAACCACGGGCGCATCGCGTCGTTGACGTAGAACGGCGAATCCGAAATGAGTAGCGGCTCGACGGGGCGATTCACTTTGATCGTCGGCGGGAGCACCTTGAAGTACAGCGCAAGTGCGGCCTTGATGAGGCTCGCGGAACCGGCGGCGGCCTTCGTGTGGCCGATCTGCGACTTCACCGAACCGATGGCGCACCACGGCGCGGCCGGCTTGCGGTTCGCTTGGCGGAACACATCCGTCAGCGCGCTCGCCTCGGCCGCATCGCCGACCTTCGTGCCGGTGCCGTGCGCTTCGACGAGTTCGATCGTGTCGGGCGTCACGCCGGCGCGTTCGTGTGCGTTCAAGAGGCAGCGTTTCTGCCCTTCGGACGACGGCGCGTAAATCGCGTTGCCCTTGCCGTCGCTCGATGTGCCGATGCCGCGAATGACGGCGTAAATCGTGTCGCCTTCGCGTTCGGCATCGGCCAGACGCTTCAATACGAGCATTCCGATGCCTTCGCCGAGGATCGTGCCATCGCCACTCGCATCGAACGGCTTCGCGTTCCCGCTCGGCGACAGCGCCGGAGTTTTGCTGAAGCACATGTACATGAAAATGTCGTTGAACGTGTCGACGCCACCCGTGACGACGACATCGGCTTTGCCCGTTTGCAGTTCCATCGCGGCGAGGTGAACCGCCGATAGCGAACTCGCACACGCGGCATCGACGACGCAGTTCGTGCCGTGCAAATCGAGTTTGTTCGCGATCCGCCCGGCCACGACGTTCCCCAACAGGCCAGGGAAGCTGTTTTCCTGCCACGGCACGTACGCTTCGCCGATTCGCGCGACGACATCGTCGGCGACATCTTTGGGCACGCCCGCATCGTGGAGCGCGCGCCGCCAGTGCGGGTGGCCGAGCCGCGCGCCGAGCGGCACCACGAGTTCGAGCGTACCCGTCACGCCGAGGATGACCGACACCCGCGAGCGATCCGTCACTTTGCCCGTACCCGGCTTGCTCGACCCAGCCAGCGTCACGCCGGCATCGGTCAGCGCCTGCTTCGCCGCCACGAGGCCGAGGAGTTGCGACGTGTCGGTCGCTTCGAGGTCTTTCGGCGGCATACCGAACTCGAGCGGCTGGAAATCGACCACCGACAGGAACCCGCCCCGACGCGCGTACGTCATGTCGGGCGTCTTCGGGTCGGGATCGTAATAATCGTCGGGGTTCCAGTGCGTCGGCGGCACATCGGTAATGCAGTCGATGCCGTGCTTCACGTTCGCCCAATAGGCACCCAGCCCGACCGATTTCGGGAACAAGCAACCGATGCCCACGATTGCAAGCGGACTCGGTTCGATCGGGTTTCGTCGTTCTTCAGTCATTCGCACTCTGCTATGTGGGGCACGTTTTTAACGTGCCTCGGTCAACAATGGCACGTTAAAAACGTGCCCCACGGTGATACTGCCATTCCTAGCTCATCGCTTTTGTAGCTGGCCTCTATGAGGCCGGTCTTCCAGAACCAGCTACAGTTTTGTAGCTGGCCTCTATGAGGCCGGTCTTCCAGAACCGGGGTCGCAGACCCCAGCTACAAGACCGGGTCACTCTCTCGCTCACCACTCACTATTTCAAACGTTGTTCCAGCTCGTATGGCGTCAACGGGGCGGTGGGGAAACAGTCGTCGGCGAGGTGGACGCCTTGCTGGCAGAGCGATTGCCGGCGTAACACGACGCACGCCCCGTAGAGCAAGTTTCGCGCCACCGACACGACTGCGCGATTCGTCGCCGACTCGAGATACGTTCCCTTCACCCACTCGTTGAACGCACCCATCGACGGCCCGCACCACACCTGATAGTCCAACTGCCTCCCCGCTTCGCCCGCATTCGCCCAGCGCGACGATAACCCCAAATACCAGCGGAAGACGAGCGCCATCTTTACCCGTGGATCGGTCTCGGCTTTCGCCAGAAGCGTCGGGTCGCGTCGCTCGAAGAAGGCCCGCGTCGTGTCCCAGATTTCCTCGAAGGTCGCACGCAGTTGGTTCTTCTCAACTAGGACTCGCTCGGGGGCCGGTATCGCTTCCCACGATGGGTATTGGCGGTATAACTCGTACAGTTTCTGCGCCCGCATGGCGAACATCGTGCCGCGTTTGAGCACCTGCACCTTCACGCCCATTTCGAACATGTCCGCGGCCGGGGCCATAATCATATCCGCCTGCCCCGCCTCGGCGAGCATCCGGCGCACGGCATCGGACGACCCCGATTCGACGCACGCCTGATTCACCGACCCCGTCACTACGAACGCCGCCCCCATCGCGAATGCCGCGGCCGCACCCGTTGGCGTGGCAATTCCCCCCGCCAGCCCGATGCGTACCGGCACTGCAAAATGGAACTGCGATTGCAGCCGGTTCCGTAACGCCAGCATCGTCGGCAACAGCGTGATCGCGGGGCGATTGTCGGTATGCCCGCCACTGTCCGCCTCGGCGACGAGGTCGTCGCACATCGGCAGACTCTCGGCGAGCTTCGCCTGCTCGGGCGTCACCTGCCCGCCCGCCACGAGTTCGTTCAACAATCGCTGCGATGGCGGCGACAGAAACTTCGTCGCCACTTCGATTCGCGAGACTTTCGCGATGATGCGATTTTGCGCAATCGGCTTGCCGTTCGGGCCGGGTCGCAGCCCCGCCACGCGATAGCGGACGAGCGGGGCCGTCAGATCGAGATACGCCGACGCTTCGATCAGCTTTACGCCACGCCGCAGATAGAGTTCGACGACGGCCGCTTCGTGTGCCGGTTCGTTCGGGCTATGGATGAGATTGAAGCAAAAGGGCTTGTCCGCAAGTCCCGCCTGAAGCCGGTCGATCGCCTGCGTGATACGCTCGATGGACAACCCCGCCGCGCCGAACGAACCGAGCATCCCGGCGCGGCCCATCTCCTCGACGATGTCCGCCGAACCGATGCCGTTGGCCATCGCGCCGGTCATGTACGAGTAGCGCAACCCGTGTGCCGACTGGAACGCGGGGTCGCCGAGCATATCGGGCGTAATCGGCGGCAATGTCGCGAATAACGGCAGGTATTCCGGCCCCGGATTCGGCACGCCGAGCCGCGTTTCGCCACCGACGGCCACGCCGATACCCGATACCGTGTTGACGACCGAAAGCGGCGCTTTCACCGAGCCGATCAGCCCGCGAATCGCGATCGCATCGCAGACGGGCGCGGCCCGATCCGGCCGCCACCAACCGAGGTTGAGCCGAACGACCGATTGCGTCGTCATCGCGGGGGAAGCCGATCCGTGCGGATTGCTCATATTCGGTGCAAAAGCCAAGGTCGTTCGATCGAAAGCCAATGCTTTGGGTATACGACCGAACCCCCCGCCGGGCCATCGAAATACCGTCACCCCACGCGGCAATTTGCGGAGACTGGGCTGACAGCATTCGCGTGGGCCCGCATCGCGTACGACTTTGGTATGATGGACTGCACCAGCCACAACACGCCGTATTAGGATGTCAACATGACGGTCCGAATGTTCGTCTCATCGACGTTTACGGATTGGAAGCACCCTCCTCGACGATCCGGATCTCGTCGCTGGTCAGGCGGTAGAGTTCGTAGACGAGTTGGTCGATCTGCCGATCCGTCGCGGTGATCTGCGCGTTCAGAACGGTCTGCTCGTGCGGCGTTTTGGCGGCGGCGAGTTGCGAAATGGAAATTCCTACGCGCCCGCCAAAGCGAACTCGATAGCATTGGGACTCGTGACTTGTTCGGACGCATCGAGAAGCTCGATGGAAATCAGCTTGCCGAGCTTATCGTAATCCATGATCAACCCCTCACGCGTTTCGTCGCTTTCGGCGACTTTGCCAGAACGGAGAATGATCGAAAGGGTATCGGTTTCCCGGTCGTAGATCACCTTCATGATTCCCTCCAGTATTTCTTGATACTGCTGGTCTTGTAAGCCGTCATTACATGATAAGCGCTTTCGTCTTCTTTGACAATCACGCGCAAGAGCAGCCGGCCGATTAGGCTTTGATAGATGTCGCGCCCCTTCACGGATGGCACGACCTGCCCCGGCGCGCGAATGGTAGCCTCGACCAAATCGCGAGAAATGCCGCGGCGCTTCATTTCAAAGAGTGCATGGCCGCTGAATTCGATCGGTTTATTCGCCATTGTTAAACCCCGTTCAGCCAGAGAATCCGAGTTTCCCAAGAATGAAAATATGCCTTAAGTTCATATTTCTAAAGGACTTAAATCATTCCTATAAAACTCCGATTTTCAGCTTGAACGGGGTTTAGTTCCCCGTCCCCACTTCGACGATCTCGATCTCGTCGTTGGTCAGGCCGTAGAGTTCGTAGACGATTCGTGCGCGGGTTCGTTCGGGCTATGGATGAGATTGAAGCAAAAGGGCTTGTCCGCAAGTCCCGCCTGAAGCCGGTCGATCGAAAGCCAATGCTTTGGGTATACGACCGAACGCCCCACCGGGCCATCGAAATACAGTCACCCGACGCGGCAATTTGCGGAGACTGGGCAACCCGCTGTCGTACTGCGACACTCGAGAATCTGCAAATCGCGCTTCGATGCAATGCAATATCGAACGAAAAAGCCGGACATGAAATATAATCGTTACAATGCGAAAAATTCGATTGCAATGATCCCCATCACCGCATAGCATGTCGAAGGTTTGATTTCCAAACCGCTCGCACACTGATCGCCGCCGATCGCCGTACTGAATTCTGTCAAATACCCTTTCGCGAATCTCTCGCGAAAGGTTTTTCAGTCACTTTCTCTTTCCCACACGCGAGTAGAGCCATGAAGTCAACGGATTTGCTTCGTCGAGGCGTCTCACTGATCGAAATTCTCGTTGCCATCGCCATTTTAGCCATTTTAATCGGGCTAGTGTTGGTGGGCGTTCAAAAGGTTCGAGAAGCGGCAATTCATGCGCAAAATAAAAACAACCTCCGACAGATCATTCTGGGAGTGCATCAGATCGCCTCCGAGAAAGATGGGACGATCACAGACTTAACGAAATCTTCGATGAAAGGCATCACTTTTGCAGATGGTAATAGTTCACTTTTCAAGCGATTGCTACCGTACGTTCATGGTCCTCGGGAATTCAGTACGAATATGTCCAACGAGCAGATGGATGATTTCATTCACCCGATTGTCAAAGTCTATCGCAATCCCGCAGACCCAAGTTGGGACTACGAAGCATTCTCCGTCACAAGTCGAGGAAAAATCAGTTATGCCCTGAATATGTTTGCGCTAGATGGCTCGATTAGTTTGGTGGCTTCCATTCCAGATGGCAGCAGTCAAACCATGGCGATCGGAGACAAATATTATTCGAAGTGTTCGCCAAATTCAAAAACTCCGACGACGAGCAATGTGTATTCGCATCTCTTTGACCCATATCAAGGAGAGATTTATAACGATCGTCGCGCCACATTTGCGGACCGCGGCTGGCAAGACGTGTTGCCGGTTCCCGATCCGATTTCGCGATCGACACGGCCATCCGTGCCGGGGAAAACATTTCAAGTCCGACCGCGGCCTGAAGATGCGGATCCGAGCATTCTTCAAACGGCTTTTCAAGCCGGTCTTACCGTTGCCATGTTCGATGGCAGCGTGCGCACGTTGTCGCCGTCGATTCACGAAAGCATCTTCTGGGGCCTCGTTACCCCGAGCGGCGGCGAAGTCCTCGGCGATTATTGAATCTTCACCCCACGCGGGAGATGATGCACTTGAGGTAGCTGCCTTCGAGGCAATTTGCGGAAACTGGGTGATCCGCCGCTGGTCCGCGACGCTCGAGAATCTGCAAATCGCGCTTCGATTCGACCGCGATTTGACCGATGAGTTCGATCAGTTCATCCATGCCGATTAGCCCCGTGCAGCAACAGGTGACGAGGATGCCATCGGGTGCCAACAGCTTCATGGCGAGTTGGTGCAACCGCTTGTAGCCGCGAATCGCATCGGGGAGTGCGGCGCGGTTACGAGCGAATTTCGGCGGATCGAGGATCAGGATGTCGAAGGTTTTCTTGTCTGCAACGAGTTGCGCCAGATACGCGAAGACATCGCCTTGCGTGAACTCGAGCGTACTGAGGCCGTTGGCGACCGCGTTCGCTTCGGCGAGTTTCAACGCACTTTCGGACGCATCGACGCACTCGACCGAAGTGGCACCCGCCTTCGCACAATAAAGGCCAAAACCGCCGGAGTAACTGAAGGCGTCGAGTACCCGTTTGCCCGCCGCCATCTTCGCCACGGCGACGCGGTTGTCGCGCTGATCGAGGTAGTAACCCGTTTTCTGGCCTTCGGTTAAATCGACGCGGAACCGCAGCCCGTTCTCTTCGATCGTCAAATCGGTCGGCGGTTGCACGCCCCATAACAGGCCATCGTGGAGTTCCAGCCCTTCGAGCTTGCCGATGCCTTTCTCGGTGCGGACGTAAATCCCTTGTGGCGTCAGCAGTTCGCGGAGAATCTCGGCAAACATCTCCTTGCGATTCGCGAGCGCCAGAGAGGTAAATTGCACCGTGAGCCACTCGGCATAACGATCGACAGTCAGACCCGAAAGGCCGTCCGCTTCGCTGGAAATCACGCGATACGCCGCCTTGGGGCCGGTGTTCAAATGTAGTACATCGTGGCGTAACCCGATGGCGCGTGCGATCTTCGCGCGGAAGAACGCGGCATCGAGCGGTTGGTCTTCGACCCAGCCATAGTTGCGGACGAGGATCTTGCTGTTATCGTTGTAAAGTCCGCGTGCGAGGAAGGTTCCGTTCGACGCTTTGAGGATGACCTCATCGCCATTCGCGGGTTTGCCTTCGACCTTATCGACCGCCCCCGCAAAAACCCACGGATGCCGACCGAAGAACGGTTGCGCATGTTTCGGCTTCAGAATCACGGTCGGCGTAGCCACAATCAGCCCTCGATAAGCGAAAAAGTTGTTTTACGCAGTCGAAGCGAGCGTGGCATCCGCATTCCCCCCGAGCAACCGAGACGGGATCGCGAGTCGTCGTCGCTTGCGGCTTATATGCTGATACGAAACGGAGGTGGACGGTATGAACGACAGGAATCGCTTTCGGTCGATCGTGTTGGTCGCGATCATTTCGGTCGGCTCGATGGCTTCGTCGGGACTGGCCCAAGCTCCTGCGGAGAAGAAGGCTTTCACTCTGACTATCACCGGAGAGATCGACCCCGACTTGGCCCCGGTAGTCGGCCAACTGACCACGCTGTTTTATCAATCGTATCCGAAGTTAGTCGAACGCTTCGAGCACCCCAAAAAGCCCGCCCCCCGGCACATCAATCTGGCTTTCGCACGCGGTATCAAGGTACCCGCCTATTGCAGCAATGCCACCATCACCGTTAGCGTCGAATGGATCCAGAAGCACCCCGACGATCTCGGCTTACTCACGCACGAATTGACGCACGCCGTGCAAGCTTACCCGAACTCCGATCCGGGTTGGCTGACCGAGGGTTTAGCCGATTACGCCCGCCATCTGTACGGGCCGAAGGAGCAACCCAGTTGGGCACTCCCCGCACAACTTACGACGAAGCAAAGCTACAAGGATAGCTACCGCGTGACGGGTCGCTTCCTACTTTGGTTGGACGCGAAGCATCCAGGGGTCGTAGACAAACTGCATCGGCGAATGCAGGATCGCGAGTTCGCGATCGAAGACTTTCAGACGATGACCGGAACCACGATCGATTCACTGTGGGAAGACAGCGTTCGCGAATTGAAAAAGAAGCCATAATTGGACGCATAGGCGAGCGGTGGGTGTAAGTTGTGTAAGCCCGCGATGGCTTTGCGGAACGCGTAAACCGGCAAGTCACTATCAGCGGCGGCCTGGCTTGTTCGTCGGTTTCGGCGTGCTGTTGAAGCAACCTTGCTGGTTCAACAAAATGATCCAGAGGGGAATCGAAAGGATCCACAAACCGACGCCGAGGAGGATCCACATCTTGGCGCGCTTCTTGGCGGCGGCGTCCATACCGGTCTTACGGCGCGCGAGTGGTACTTCATCCGAGGGCGGTGCGAAGTCGGCGGGATTGTGAGAAGCGGCGAACTCATACGTCGGCGCGGCTTCGGTACCGTGCGCTTCGACGTACGGCATCGCCACCCAACCACCGCCCGGTGCGGGGGCTTCGGCAGGTGTCAACAGCGCGACATCACTACCATCGACCGACGCCGATGTCGCGAGCGGGACTTCCGCGTCGCCGTGTAAAATCTCGTGTTCGGCGACCGGCGCTACCGGCGGTTCGAGGAACGGGCGCAACTGCTCGGCCACGGCGGCCGCAGTGGGTCGTTCCTCGGGGTTGCGCGACATCATCGCGCGGACGAGCGAGACCAGTTTCGCGGGCAGATCGGGGCGAATATACTCCAAAATCAGCGGTTGTCCCGATGCGATTTTCGCCGCCATCTCGATCGCGGAATCGGACTCGAACGGCGTACGCGACGCGAGCAGATACACCAGCGACGCACCCAAACTATAAATGTCGCCGGCTACGGTCGGCGTAGCATTCTCGGCGCGTTCCGGCGGCAAATACGCCAGTTGCCCAGGGGTGGGGGCGGGGTGCGAATTCGCCCACGCGATGGCGTTCGGCCGCAGTGGCACCAACCCGAGTTCGGATAGTTTCAACACCGCATCGTGGGCAGGGCGAACGATCGGCGAGCCATCGGGTTTCTTCCGCGACGATTGCACCATCGGCCCGACGACGAGGTTGGCTGGGCGAACATCGCCGTGCGCGATGCCGCCGTCGTGTGCCGCTTGCAACCCCTGCGCGGCCTGTTGCGCGAACCGGCACGCCAGGAATGTCGGCATCGGCCCGATGTCGCGAACCAGGCTTTCGAGGTTCGACCCATCGAACGGTACGAGCGTCGCATAAAG
Source organism: Limnoglobus sp. (assembly GCA_043757025.1). Taxonomy (GTDB): domain Bacteria; phylum Planctomycetota; class Planctomycetia; order Gemmatales; family Gemmataceae; genus Limnoglobus. The sequence continues at coordinate 2,812 of JAYVQG010000189.1, read as the reverse complement.
CTCGTCGTGGTACGCACCGACATCGAGCAAGTGCATGAGATTGTCGTGCGAAATCGGTGCGGCGGCTTGCGCCCGTTGCACGAACGCGGAGAGATTATCCGCTGGGGCCAGCCAGTCGGTGCGCAGTCGCCGGACCATCACGGGCGTGCGCAGGCTCGGGTGCAGCGCCCGTACGACGGTGCCACCGGGGCAGTTACCCGCTTCGTCGAGAATTGGGTAACCGGCAAACGTGAGTTCGCGACCGCGCCCCGTGCGGATCCGTTCGGCCTGGAACGGCGTGATCGCCCCGCGCGCCAACAACGACTCGCACAACGCGGCCAAATTCTCTTGGGGAACGTCCGGCTGGCGGACGAGTTCATCGAACTGATCCGGCGGGAGAAGGTGATTCTCGCGGGCCAAGCTGAGGAACGATTCGACGGAATCGGAGGCCATCGGGCACAATCTCTCGGCGGAAGCAGGGGTGGCTACAGATAAGCATTCTAATCGAGTCGCGTTCGGCAGGCCAACGCGAAGTTCGCGGGAATTATCCGAGTGAACTTTCGTCACATCTGCGCGACGGCACGGGCGACCTCGGCGACCAAATCGGGATTGCGCCCGCGTTGGCGAACACCCTCCAGGAGGTTGTTGATCGCGGCAACGATCTCGGCATTCTGGAGTTCCTCCGGTCGAATCATGTCGTTCTGACAGAGCCAGTAACTGACGGCGCACCACGCCCAGAGTGGAGCGCCGTCGGTGAAATTGCACTCCGGAGCCGGAAAGCCACCCGGCCCCCGCTTTCCGGTCGTGTACTGGTGGACGAGTTGGCGACTCCGCCCGATTCGACGAGCGATCTCGGACGGCGTCACCAAGTTGCACTCGTCCACTCGCCACACATCCGCGCCGATGTTGGCCTTTCGCACGTCGCGAATGGCACTGAGGATGGCGTCCTTCAAAGTCGCAGCCGATCGGGAGAACTCTATGTAGATGTAGCCGTACTGAACGCTCAGCGTCGCGTCGTCGCAGCCCGCCTCAAACAGCGCGTCCTCGACTTCCGAAGTGAGTTCATGCACCCCGGTCAGGATCAAGGCGAAATCGTGTTCCTGTACGCAGGTCGGATTTCCGTTCATTTTTCATCCTCCGCTTCTTCGCCTTGTCCGCTCCCATCACGGTGAGGGCAAGAATCGACTTTATTCCGGACGTGCCGTGCGTGATTTTCCGGCACTTTTGGCGTAGACCAGACGCTGATGAGACATCCTTCTCGGGTACTCCAGGGGCAGAACATGCGGCCCCATGCATGACCTTTCGAGGTGACCACGCGCCAACCCAACGATTCCGCGTGTTGGATCGCTTTCTCGATGTGTGAGTTGGGGTGTCGTGGTCTGCCGATAACTCAGAATCCTAGCGTGCCGTTGACAGATGTCAAGCAGATTCGTTTCCGACGATATTTCGACTTTGAATGTTTCAGCCAGCACTACGCGAATGGGTAATACCCGATCGCGCTCAGATGGCTGGCCGTCAGCACGAACGGCGTACGCGGTATCGCTTTGAAGGAGAACTGCGGTAGCAACTCTTGCGCGGTCACCGGCTCCGGGCGATCCAGCCAGCCGCACGACCATGCGAGCAACCCGAGTAGCGCTTCGGGGCGAACGCCCGCTTCGCGCAGTGCGGACAGCCGCGTGTCGCCGTGGCGTTTCGCGAGGCGTCGGCCGTCTTCGCCGACCACCAACGGTATGTGTGCGAACTGCGGGGCCACCTGCCCGAGCGCCTGGTAAAGCAGCAGTTGCCGAGGCGTCGACGGCAACAGATCGTCGCCGCGAACGACCTCGGTAATGCCCATTTGCGCATCGTCGACTACGACCGCGAGTTGATACGCCGGAGTGCCCGCGTTCTTCCAGACGACGAAATCGCCGCCCAGACTTTGCAAATCCAGCGCCGTACGACCAACGATGCGATCGTCGAAAACCGGCGACTCCATCGTGCGGAACCGCCAGGCATACGGCGTGTCCAACGTGGCGGCATCTTGCGCCAAACGCCTCGCGCAGGTGCCGGGATAGGTCGGCCCTTCGTGCTCCGCATGGGGCGCGCTGGCCGCATTCGCGATGTCGGTTCGGCTGCACGTGCAGGGGTAAACGAGTTCTTTTTGCATCAACTCGCGAAGTGCCGCTTCGTACAACCGCAGCCGTGCGGTTTGCACGACCGGTTCGCCGTCCCAGTCCAGACCGAGCCAGCGCAGGTCGGTCAGCGCCTGTTCGGCGGCCCCCGCTTTCGTGCGTGGGGAGTCGATGTCTTCGATGCGCAACGCGAGCGTGCCCGATTGCGACCGCGCCGCCAACCACGCCACCAAGTACGTTCGCGCATTGCCCACGTGCTGCGCACCCGTCGGCGACGGGGCCAGCCTCGAGTGGTGCGTTTCGAGTGAGGAATGAACTGGCATTGTGATATACTACAACCGATCCCACAACCTGGAGAACGAGCATGTCCATCACGATTAACGATGATCGCCTCGCTGCCGAATTCGCCCGTCTCGCGGACACCGTGGAAGTCCGCGGACCCAACGGTAAGATCATCGGCATCTTCACCCCGTCGCAAGCTCCGCCGATGCTGATCTCGGAAGAGGAACTGAAACGACGTGCAGATGACATGACGGGAAAGACCTTTACCGCAGCTGAAGTGGAAGCCAAACTTCGGGAGTTGCGATGTACGCAGTAACCTGGATGAGTGTTGCCCTGGACGAGCTAGTGCCGGAACTCGCAAATGATCTGCCACAGAATTGCGGGAATTCCCGTGGAAACAAGCGAAATACTTGGGGCGTTAATTCCGAGTTCTGGCACTA
>JAYVQG010000188.1:0-7094 GCA_043757025.1 Limnoglobus sp. | reverse complement strand
CTTAAATTCCAAGGATTCTGGACGTCAGGCTGCTTTCGCACCGTTTTGAGAATAACGATTTCCCTTGAAATCCAGCGCCGGAAACGCGGTTACACCCGTGCCACATTAGAGAAAATGTACAATTATGAGCCGCACTGAAATGTCCCTGATCCTCGACTTGGCTCAAGGCAAGCGACTTCACTCAGAGTTCTTGCTGGCCTTTCGGCCACCGTTGACCGATCCTACATCTTTAATACTCGATTGCCTTCAGGAATCATACGATCAGCATTCCCCTGATGGCGTAGACAGCGCTATGCTATTCGGTTACTGTTTCAAATTCACAATTCATCATGTACAGATTCTTTGTAGACTCGCGTTTGCGGATTGGCACTTCAAGCATGAAGAAATTGCTCGAGCCCTTGACAGTATCCGTGATTCTCGGGCTATCGATGCGTTGGAATATTTGGCGCGGATTAAATATCCGTACCTGGAATATGACGATAGCAGGGCATTGGCTGTCAAAGCGGTCTGGGCATTGGGCAACCTCGGCAGCACTGCTGCGTTAGGAAGACTTGTCAATGATTTAGATAGTATCGTTCGAGATGCAGCTATCAACCAACTTAGTCGGCTGCGTGTAACGTAAGTGAGGGAGTAGGTGGTTCGCGGTGGGCTCGAAGACTTGGTAGCACCATACAAAACAGATGCAATTAACCATTAGGGTTTGATTATGAGCGGGGAGCAGTTTGTGGCACACTTGCGTCGGGCAATGCCTGACCGCGAAACACTTAAAGAATACGGGCTTGACGCTGACGAGGTTGATGACATCCAGGCAACATTCGTCGCTCACGTTCGGACCTCCAATGGCTTTACTGCGAGCAACGAGATCGAACAGATGCTGGCCGACTTCGATTGCTCGAAGGTTGAGGTCGGCTTGGTCCGATTCTTAGAGCGAGGTGAGGGCCACTCGCTCGGAAAAGTGTTCGCCTTTTGCGAAGCCGACCGCCTGATCCTCCGCCCGGATGGGGCGATAGTGATGCTACCGCACGGCGAGTCGGGTGGAGAGATCCGGTGTGCCGACAGCCCTGCCCAGTTTTTGGACACGATCGCCCTCTTCGTAGATATGAGGGCGAACAAGGCAGCCTGGAAAGGGAAGACAAATATCGCTGCGGAACGGTGCGCGACTGCCGCTGGTGTTCCCTCGGATAGTGACTTCTACCGGCTGCTCTGCGGCTTTTTCGGGTAAGCTCCGGGATTCATACTGTATGCGACCCCGGAGAAGCACGCTCCGTTCAGGTGTTGCCGTTTGGTTTGGACCAGCTTATATAACCACAACTCTGCCCGTGCGCACCACGCCCGAGATTCTTTTTCCTTATCAGTTGTTCGGACCCCCTAATGATGATCTCGAAGGTCGGTCAGATCGTCACGGGGGTGGTCGTCGAACTCCACCCATACGGTGCGTACCTCGAGTCCGGCTCGCAACGAATTGTCGTGTTCGTACATCAGTTAAGTTGGACGCAAGTCGTTCGCCACCCTCGCGATTTCACCCGCGTCGGCGAACGGCATCCGGTGATGTTGCTGTCGTGGAACGACGTGGACGAGGTGTTCGTAGGCTCGATAAAGATGGCCGTCGAACGCGATCCCTGGGAGAGGGCCGTTGGCGAGTTCGGCGTCGGGAAAATGTTTACTGTCCGGGTCATGCGTCACATCCATGACTACGCCGACCCCGCCGCGCCGGTCTGTGGCTACAGTGCCGAGGCCGCACCTGGGATCGACGTGTACGTTCCGCGGTTCTCGAGTCAATTGATTGACGTGGGGACCGAACTGTCGGTCCAGGTCGTTTCGCTCGACCACGAGAAGAAGTCCATCCATGCCGTCCAACAAGACCGCCATCCGTAACGAGGTCGCTGGCATCCGGGCAACGTTCGTCGCCCCGGCCCGGACATCCGGTGGCTGTGCCGCGGACAACGAGATCGAACGGATGATGGCTTCTGGCTTACTCGTTTAACATGCCTTGCCATTCGCGGTTTTGTCAAACGTTCCGTTTCCCGGTTTTGTACAACCGTATACGCACCGGGTTGAAGGCCCGAATGCTTATGAGGCCTTCGGCGTATGGACAATCTCAATCTGGCAACACTTGAAGACGAGATCGACTCTTTCGTCGGAGTATTTCAGGCGAGCGGTTCAATTTCACCTGCCCGTTTGTCGAGTTTGTTGTCGGCCTTATACAAATACTGCGATTGGAAATATCGATATGATGAAAAATTAGTGCCCGAGTTCGTCGTCGCGACACTAAACGTCTGCCGCGTTCTTAGAAATGCGGTATTCCGGAGCGATCAACATAATTCTCTCAAACTGATCATCCACGATTTCGTTGAGGATGTACTCTACCATACCGCAAGGGGGGTGGAGCCATACGTAATATTTGGCCAAGTTGGCGTGATCGTGGACGCGGTCGGGAGCCACGAGTTGTTCGCGGGACTTATCGAGCCGATGGTTTTGTTTCTTGCTGGTGAAGCCGATTCGCCCCCCGACGTACTTCTGTCGAAGGAGTCGGATTTATTGGAACTTGCGTCTCAACTGAAACGGCTTTGTGAGGCGGGGGGCAGAGCCGATCTCATCGCGCCACTGATGAAGTGTGGCCTACCACCAACCGTCATGGCACAACTCGAGGGACGATGATGGCCGACTTCGATTGCTCGATCGCGAAGCGGACTTTGGTATTACAGCAAGTCCTCTTGGCAGGGCTCGCCGACCTTCGGGTTGGCAACGGCCTCGGTACATCTTTTGTGACTACGGTGACACGTGAACTGAGTGACATTCTCGAATACTACACTGCGGCAACCGAAATCCCCAAAGCACTGGTCGCAATCGTGTATTATTTGGCAATAGAGTTGCCAAACATCGGCCAGATGTACGCAGGCGAAAATCGTCACAAGATATTTGCGTTCCACTTGACGATTGACGATTTAATAACCAGTCATCTGAATGCATGGATCGTATAGCCTTCTGACGAGTAATCGCAAGGCTAACGATCCAGCGAAGTGCATAGACTTGTTCTTTGCGGATACCCGAAAGCATTTGATGTCAATTTGCGTGAACATATTCCTCTCCCCAATGACAGGACAGGAATTGTTGGCGAGGAATACCCGTCACTCCCTAACTCGCGTCCAATTCGATTTGCGCTTCTCGGGCATTTGCCCGCGGTAGCTGCTCGGTACGACGACTTGATACTTCGCGAGGTCGATCGGGTTGGTGCCGCGGATTTGCGGGCGGTTGAACAGTGCCGACATGCGGTCGGTCAGGTCTTCGTTGACTCGCTCTTTGCTCAGCTTCATCGTCATGCGGAACTGCTGTTGCGGCCACTCGAGCGACACTTCGGTCGGGATCTGGATCGACGCCGATTCGCCGGGCTTCGCGTTCACGGCGATCTTTTTCACAGCGGTAATCTCTGCGGTGGCGATCACCTTCGTGGGGTCGTTGCCATCGAGGATCTTGTGCATTCGCACGGCGGGTTTGCGGCCATCGTCGGAGTTTTCGTTGAAGTACGTCACTTTGATAATCGACTGGCCGGACCGCGTGACGGTGCGTTGCGTCAGTGCATACACTCGCTGTTGTTCGTTCATTTTCACTTCGTACTGACCGTTTACGTCGTAGTCCGCCATGCCGATGGCTTGCATGATCCAGTCGGTGTCGAATGGGAACGGGAACTTCACGTCGCCGCGTGCGAAGGTGTCGTGCGAACAGTAAAAGTAGTTGTCGCGGCCGAGCGGTTTGGCGTACATCCAGAACTCGCGATCGTTCGAGCCGAGGTCGATCATCGTGCCCGCGAGGGTGTGGCCACCGATGAGGCGAACGTTGCGCGGCCTCGCGCTATATAGCGTACTGTCGTTGAGGTTGCCGAGTTCCTTGCCCGCTTCAAACGCGGTCGCTCGCACGTCTTCGTAGCTGATCGATTGCAGGTAACTCGCCTGCGTGTTGAGGTAATTCACGAACTGCTGCGGCTGGCGTTCTTCCATGCGGCCGGTCGGCTTCGGGAGAACCGCGAGTTCCTTTTTGTCCATCCATTTGCACCCGCCCGAGAGCGCGAGCAGGCAAGCCAACAGGGCAGCGGTTCGGTAACTGGCTCGCATGGACGGCCCCAAAGTAGAGTGCGCGGCTTACTGCCAACCCAACGCTTGAAACACTTCGTCTTGCACGGTGGCGATCTCGGTTTCGGTCAACTGCGGGTCGGCGATCTCGTGCCGCGTGCCGGTCCGGGCATCGCGAAGTACCATCGTGTCGCCGTCTTTCGATCGCTTTAAATCTTCGAACTTCAACCGCTTCCGCCGCATCAGCAACAGCGCCACCACATAGCGAATGTTCAGGCGGTTCGCATCTTCGGACCGTGCCAGGTGGTCGAACCACTCGATCAGGAGTTCGTCGTTGAACGCCGGTTTGTGCGGCTTGTCGTTCGCCGGTATCTTGCCCGTCCAACTCGCGATCGCGCTCGGTTCCTGCACTTGCGAACCGACCGCGTAATCTTTCCGCACGAACTTGCCCGCCACTTCGAGAAGCACGGCAAAGAAGGCGTCGCCGGGCTTGAGTTCCTTGCCGGTGGAGGCACAAATGCGGGTCGGCGCGGCGATGTCGTACTGCGTCACACGGAGCCTCGTTCCATCCTACGCTGTGCGAACCATGCGTGGCAATCCGGTTTCGTCCGGCGAATCTCACCCAACCGAAAGCTGTGCGGGTTGTACGGGCGACCCCCTTCAAATGGAGATCGAGTCCGAGCGACTATAGCAACCGCCCCCAACCGCACAACGGCGGTTTGGGAGAGCGGGGACAATCAGATTTTCGCATCAATGCCGAACTTGCGAAGGAGCCATTCCAACACCGCACGCTGGTCGTCGCGGGTGGCACGACAGATTTGCCCGAGCAAGTGCAGCCGATCCGGTTTTGGTGGAGACGTGTTCTGTAAGCCTTCGTTGCAAGCCGTACATACCGAGCGCAGGTTCTGTGCGGTATCGTCGTCGCCTTTCGACTTGTCGATGGGGGGGCACGTTTTTAACGTGCCGCTGTTGAGAACGGCGTAACTCTTCAGCCTTTTTGAAGCTTCACACTGAAACGGAACAGATTGCCATCCGAACGCCCCGGAAGGGGCGGACCCGAGGCGACAGACGGAAGGGTTGCAGAACGGCACGTTAAAAACGTGCCCCACGTGACTTCGGGACGCGAGAAGCCACTGGGTCGGAAGTCTCACGACTTCCGCTACGTATACACCGTTATCGCAACTTCGCGAGTGCGGCGATGGCGGCCGACTGCACGGCGGGTTCGGTGTCGGTCGTCCATGCTTGGAGGTTCTTGACGTAGTTCGCGTCGGCGTGGCCCATCTTGCTGAGCAACCCGATGCAGTGTCCCCGGACGACGCCGATCGCGTCGTTCTCGGCGGCGAACGCGAGCAGTTCTTTCACGTCTTGCTGGGCGGCAGCTTTGCACTCGGCGAGATTCGAGGCGTTCGTCATTCGGAACGACGGCCGCGGGTGCGATTGGATGTTCTTCACCATCTCGTTAATCATCGCGGCGAGTTGCTTGTCGGTCAGTTCCGGCTCATCGCTGACTTCGGGCACGATCGCGGCGATTGGCTCGCTGATCGCAACGGGCGTGATGACTGAGGCTACGGGTCGCACCGCGGCGACCATGGGAGTCTCGGCTACCGGTGTGCCTGCGTTCGTGATGATCGATGGCGGTGGTAGCACGCCGACGCGGGCCTGTGCCTTCGGCTTCGCGTCGTTCGCACCGAACAACTTCCCGAGCACGCTCGGCGGTTGTTTCGCAGGCGTCGGGGCGGCCCCGTACGCAGTGGTTGTCTGATAGTTTGCCGACGATTGCGGGACGTTCGCCGCGTTCTTGCCGATTTGCGGATCGACGTAGCGCGGGCGAGTTTGCGGCATGTACTGCGCGGCGGGATTGCCCGCGACACTATCGACCGGGACGAGCGTTTCGTTGGTCGGGAACGCAGATTGTCGGCGCGCGTTCGGGTTCGGCTTTTGGGCCGATGGCGTATCGGTAAACGTGACGAGCTTCGTCGACGGCGACGGTCCACCAGTCGGGTCGAACACGGGTCGCGTCGAGGATTGAATCGGGCGCGAGGCAACCGGCGTGGTCGGAATCGGCGTTTGCGCACCGGCTAACATCGCGGGAACGGGCATCGCGATTCGCGGGGCGACCGGTTCGGAATTCAAGCCACTCGGGTTGGTGAGCGTGTAGGTAATGCCCGTTGCCGTATCGCGAACGTCGGCCAAAATGGTGCCATCGGGCAAACGCTCGGTACGCAGCACCGTCACCTTACGCTCCGGCTGACCCGACGTGCGAATGGTCAGCACTTCCGCCGCCGGTTCTTGGCCGATGCAAGTGCCCGCGAGGGTGACCGATAACGCAACCGTGCCTAACCCAAATCGCAAATTCATCGCAACGCCTCCATGCGCGATACATATCTATTCTCTTTATCGGCTGTTCGGGTCGTTTGGATTGAATCGGTTAGCGGGAATTTTTCTTCGGTAGCTCGCATACTCCATCGTGGCAAGGTACGAGTTTGAGGCGGTTGCGGGCGACCCACAGGTACACGCGGTTGCCCAGCCACGGCACGCCGGGCAAATACATCAGTGGGGCGAACGGCATCAGCAGCGGAATCCGCCACGCCATCCAGCGGAACGCGCCGAACCCCGCGAACGTTTTATCCCGCGACGGCGTCAGGACGTGCATCTCTTCGAGCATCTTCGCGTTATCGAGCGTTACACTCGCCACCGGCAGATGTTCCGTATCGCGGGCACTTTGAAAGTGCAACTTCCCGAGCCAATCGAGCCGCTTCAAGATGCGCACGGATCGCTGGCAGAGCGGGCACTCGCCATCGAACAGCACGATCCCCTTCTCCGTAGCACGGTCAATCATCGCGACCTCCGTTTGGTGTCCACACCATCTTAACCGCATCAAGCCCAGATGCGCAATTCGTCGCGTTTCCGTTTCGCGGCAGGTAACCGTCGGCCTGGTTTCAATTGCGGCGATTTTGGGTAGCAGGGAATGATTCCACCACTTACCCACCCACCCATCCCTGGAATCATTCCCGATTTCGGAATCAA
>JAYVQG010000187.1:0-7145 GCA_043757025.1 Limnoglobus sp. | reverse complement strand
CGGCGAATGCCTGGACTGGTTCGAGGAATCGGAGTGCCGGAATTACCTCCGCCACGCCGGCTACGGGCCGCAAGAGTGAAAATCAAAATGCTCTAGTGAAGCTGTGCGGGCAAATAACGAAATGGGAAATACCGACCGGCGTCCCGTATGTGGGGACAGGTTCTGGTCGAACAACAGTTTCATGCGGCCGGGACCACCCACAAGCGCCGCTCACGGTCGGCCGCGAATGCCAGACACGCCCGGATGTCCTCGACTGTCAGGTCCGGGAAGTCGACGAGGATGTCTTCGACCGCCATCCCACCGGCGAGGTACTCAAGCACGTCCCGAACGGTCATACGGAGGCCACGGATGCAGGGCTGCCCGCCGCGCTTACCCGTTTCGATTGTGATCAACTCAGAGTAATTCATAACCTAGATAATACCACCTCGACTCTCCGCGTGCAACCGACCGCCTGACACGATGAAAATCCCATGCATAATCGCTTAATATCCCATATTGCTAATCGCCCCCGTCATCTGCCTTCGGCAACTCGAACGGTGGCAGGGCTTCGAGGCCGAGCTTCGTGCGCACTTGTCCTACGCGATTCATTAGTGTGATTCGCGTTCGCAAATGATGTTCGAGGATTTCCGGCTCGAGTTGGAATGGCTCTGACACTGCAACTTGGATCGGCCGTAGGAAGTCGAGTTTTTTGTTCTGGGCGGGCGGGCCGTTGAAGTACGACGAATGGCAGCCCCACGCGCCTTCGATCCAGCACGCCACGATCGGTGTGTTCGGGCGTTGTTTGAGAATCTCCCAAATGCCGCGCCCGAACCGCCGCAGGGGAATCTCTTCCTTGCGGCGCAAGTACGCCTCGGGGAAGATCAGCACGCACTGGCCCGCGTCGAGTGCGGCAATCGCTTGCTGGAGTTCGGGTGCCTCACGCCTTGCTCTCGCTTCTTCGACGCGGATCGCCTGAAAGACGTGGACCATCAGCGGGCGGAGAAACCAGCGGTCGTAAAATACCGAAGTCATCATCGGCGTGATCGGACGGGGCAGGGCACCGGCTACGAAGAGCGGATCCCACCAACACGCATGATTGGCAATGACGATCATCGGCCCATCGACCGAGATTGCATCGCTCGGTGTGCCCCGAATGCGATAGCCAACACGCGCGATGCACGAAATGCAACACTCGAAAAACGGACGAAACAGCCGTAGCCACGCGAGCAACATCGAGATGAAGAGGAAGAATAGGGCTTGAGAAAAGAGTGCGACTGTGAGAGGAAAGTCACCGAGTATCACCGTGTCGAACCACGCGATCAACCACACTGTCGAAACGAGAGCGACGTATCCGTACAAGCTCGATGATGCACTTCGCGAAAGCATACGTTGCCTGCTTGCGAACTTCCCAGCTGCGCCGAACATTGCACCCACGACGATTGCCAAGATCGCGATGAAATAGTCCAAAGTATTGAAGTGAAAGATCGCAATCGTCGCCATTAAGCCGATGCTCGTTGCGGGTACGAAAACTCCTATCGCGCGATACGCATGGCCGAATCGATTCGTCGCAAGAAACGCCAACGCGAATGCGAGGAACGACACCTTCGCCCAGAGATACTCCGTTCGATATATGGCGAGAGCGAAGATCGAAGCCAAAGCGATCCCACTAAACAAGCAACAAAACGCGACTGGAATGGCATTTCGCCGAGATCGTTCGGGGTTCATCGGGCACCAGCGAGGTTTGACTTCAAAAAATCGGACGCGCAATTTTCGACGTAACTGCGGTGAACCATTCTTCGCGATTCACGCTGTTATTCGGAGATGCAACCGCCAGAGGGCTGACAGTTGCATACATTACCTGAATGCCTTCACTGCCTAACGATACTGAAATGTGGACCGAACGCGTACGCGATGCGATGTCGCGATACGACGAAGCCCTGCTCCGCACGGTTGCGGGGCGACTCTTCAAGCCGCGCATCGGTCAGCCGCTCGACGAGCTTTCCGAGAAATCGGCGGAGACGCAGTCGAACCCGCCGGTGATCGACCGGCGCATCCGCGACCTTCCCGAAGCCGCGCGAACCTTGCTGGTTCACATCGGCCTCAGCCACCAGCTTCGGTGGAAGGTGGCGCACCTCATCTTGCTGTCGGCATCGGCCGGCCACCCCGACGGGTTCAACCCCGTTCACACGCTGCTCGAATCGGGGATTCTGTTCCCCGATACGAAAGAACCGACGGTCGTCAGTAACTTCGGCGAATGGCTCGGCATCGCGGGAACGCTGACGGCGCAGGTGTTCGTCCACCCGATCGTGGCCACCCGCGCCCGTGGGTTCATCACTCGCGGGGCCGCTGTGCCGATTAGCGCCGACAACGCGGCAGTGCGGACGACGGTCGCCGATGGCCTCGAGTGGCCGCTGCGATTTGCCGCGATCTGGCAGCAAGTCCGGGCGTTACCCGTCCGCATGACGCAATCGTCGGCGCTCTTCAAACGCGATCAAACGCGGTTGCAAGGCGACCCGTCTTTGAACGCGCCGTTCGCCGATCTGGCGACGCCAGTGGTCGATGCGGGGTTACTCGGTTTCGAGTGGGCGACGGCGCTCGGCCTGTTCGAGCAACGCGATATCGAACGATTCGCGGCCCCGTTCCCAGCAAGTTGGTCGCAGGGCATTTGGCCCGCACTCGTCGAAGTCTATGCCGCATTCTTCGGCGTCGAATCGTGGGATCCACTCGTCGGGCACCGCATCATCGAGAACGGCGTTTCCGCCACTCCGACGGCGGCGCTGATTGCTTTCGGTATGCTCGCCGAAAGCCCCGCGAACAAATGGATCGCGCCGCGCGACATTGCCAACAAGCTTTGGGAACACCACCCGACCTGGCAAGGCGCACTCACGAAAGAATCGCAGAAGGCCCAAGGCAGTAGCTGGGTCGAGGCACTCCTGCTCAGCGTCGCGTATCCGCTGCACATCGTCGAAACCCGCAACGTCGACGGCTTCTCGTTCCGCCTCACCGACTTCGGCTGGCACCTCCTCTGCGGTCAACCCGAACCGCCGACGCCTTCGAGTTTTCAGCAAACGCTGGTCGTGCAGCCGAACGCCGAAGTTCTCGCGTATCGTCAAGGGCTGACACTCGCCTTAATTGCCAAGCTCTCCGGCTTCGCCGCATGGAAGTTGATCGGTGCGGCCTGTACGCTCGAACTGAATGCCGAGGAGACTTATCGCGGGTTGGAATCGGGGTTGAGCCTCGCCGAGATGACGCAGACACTCGACCGGCACGGCGCGAAGCCGGTGCCCGCGAACGTCGCCGACTTGCTGCGTCGCTGGGCGGACAAGCGGGACCGCGTGACGATCTTTGCGTCGGCCACGCTCGTCGAATTCGGCTCGGCGGCCGATCTCGATACCGCACTCAACAAGGGGATCATCGCGATTCGCCTGACGGATCGCATCGGCCTGACCGCCGACGGCAACGACCCCGACTTCAAAAGCCTGCGACTGATCGGCAACCGCGATTACGACGCCAAAGCCATTCGCTGCGTCGTCGTCGCGGACGATGGAGTGACGCTGACAATCGATGCGGGGCAATCGGACTTGCTCCTCGAAGCCGAGATCGTGCGTCTGGCGGAACCAGTGCTGGGCGATCAACCGGGGCTGCGACGCTTCCGGGTTACGCCGGAGTCGTTGCGTCGCGGGGCGGCACAGGGAATGTCGGTCGAGGATTTCGACCGCTGGTTCCAGACCCGCACGGGGTTACCGCTACCCGCCGCCGGGCGATTGTTCTTGCAAGGGGCGAGCCAACCGCCCGCCACAGTGCAACAGCTACTCGTGTTGCAAGTCGCAGCGAGTGAAATTGCCGATGGCATCGAGCAATGGCCGGAGACGCGAAGACTGACGATCGAGCGACTCGGGCCGACGTCGTTTGCGGTGTCGCCGACGTTCCTGAAACCGCTCGAAGAGAAGCTGAAATTGCTCGGAATTATCTTGGCGAACGAGTCGAGCAATTCCGAGATAGTGAGGTGAAATCGGGGCGAGCGAGAATTTCCAGCACCTCGATCGCCGGCTTGCCATCGGTGTGAATTACGCCGAGCCGGCCGTAAGTATCGACCGCTTCCGTCTCCGCGAACCATGCGTTCATCGTCGCGTTGGTTCGCACGTGGACGTAGCTCATCGGTTCGACTTTACGCAACACATCATTTTGAATGAGCACCCGCCCGAGTGGCGTCCGCCCTTCGACGATCTGTTCGCGCACGGTGGGCGACAGCAAATCGAGGTCCATTCGCACGATGCCGAACTGCACGACGCGACCGGTATCGCGGAGCGTCAGCAGGATTTGCCGCGAATACTCGTTGCCATCGAGCCGCGTTTCGAGCACCTTCACGTTCACGGGGTTCGCGTAGAATTGCTCGACCGTTACGGTCATATGGTGCGAATGCACGAGCAGCCCACGATACGGCTCGGGCACCTGCTCCGGCGTAACCGTTACCGCTTTCGGGATGTTTTTGACATCCGCGAACAGCCCGTACAACGCCTGAAAGTCTGGGATCAATTCCACGACTGCTCCGCCCGTTCGGAACAAATAATACATCGACACACATTATCATACCGCCCGCAACCCCGGATGCTTTCAGCTACCCACGTGGGCGAGTTGCTGGCGGGGCAAACCGAGCGGGACGTGGAACGTCGTAGCGACCGGTTCGGCTGGGAGTGCCATCTTCTCGAGGACTGTGTCGACGAGATAATACAGCAGTTCGCGGAATGCCACCGGTTCGACTTCGTCGGCAATCGCCTCGCACTTCGCACGGAACTTATCGACGAGTTTGTCGGCCTTCTGGAAGACATTCGCACGGAAGTAAATGCCGCGAACGCGCTCGACGATCTCCTCGGCGGACTTGCCCGTTTCGCGTGCCGCCAGCCGGAGAATCTCCGCTTTCTCCGATGCGGTTGACGCATCGAGTGCCAGCGCGAACAGCAACGTCGGCCGCGACGAAAGCACATCTTGCCCGCCGACGAGCTTGTTATCCTCGTCGCCGGTCCAGTCTTTGAGATCGTTCAAAATTTGAAACGCGACGCCGATGTTCCGCGAAAATTCGACGATCACCTTCTCGTACGGCTCCGCCGACCCTGCCAACCGCACGCCGCTATACAGTGCCGCCTCGAATGCGGGCGATGTCTTGAGCGCGTAAATCTTCAGCGCGTCCATCGGCGACAGCACCTTCTCGTTCGCGTCGCGCCACAGTAGCTCGGCCCCTTGGCCTTCGGACAACTTCATGTGGGCATCGGCGAGTTTGTCGAGAATATCCGCCGCCGTTTCCGCACCGAGGATTTTGCGGTCGCGGCTGACCAAACGATAGCCCATGCCGATGAGGTAATCGCCGAGGTTGATCGCCGTGCCGACGCCGTGAACGCGGTGGAGCGTTTCTTCGCCGTAGCGATAGGCGTCGTCGTCTTCGATGTCGTCGTGAACGAGGCTCGCTTTGTGGAATGTCTCGATCGCGAGTGCCGCCCGCTTCACCGAATCGGATAGCTCCCAGCCACTTTCGGATTCGGTCGCTTTGCCGCCCGTGAGCGCATCGTAAGCCGCGAGCGTGATGAACGGTCGCGAACGCTTCCCGCCGCGCGACAGGAAATCGTAGGCGATCTCCTCGTGGCGACGCAGCGGATCGCTCGCCGCCGAGGTATGGCGTTGCTTCGGTGCCAACCGCGTCAGTTCGGCATCTTCAAAGATCGCATTCGACGCACGCATGAGGTGAACGTACGTCTTCGTTTTCTTCGCAACGGGTGCCGTCTGCAACCCGATCATGTCGAACACCCAGTCCTGATCGACCGATGTATTCTTGCAGTTGCTCGAAAGCAACGGCGTGGCGACGCAGGGAATGCCCGCGAGGAGGATTTTGTCGAATGCCTTTTCGAGTACGTTCAGGCACGCGACGCCGACGATGGCATCGACGTGCCCGGAGACGATAATCTTCAGCACGATCGGCGTGCCTTCGGAAACGAGCACTTTGTACCCGAGTTCCTCAGCCTTCCCCTTGAAGTCCGCAACCGAACAGGCTCCGCACTTCTCGCAATCGAGGCCGAATTCGTCGTAGTCTGCCGGGCAACCTTCGGCGTTTTTCAGGCAGTGCGGCAACAGCATCAAGCGGCGGTTGAACGGGATCGCGGCGACCTGATCTCGCCAGAATTCGTTCGTCAGCATCACCATCGCGAAGCCGAGGAACTCGTCGGCCATGTTCAGCTTTTCGAGCAAAAACACAGCATCGGTCCGCGTTTCATCGCGCGTGAGTGGCTTCGAGCGGTCGAACCCCATCGCGTGTTGGCGCGCCGCATCGCGCAGTCGGTCGCGATCGATGCGAGAAGGGGGAACAATTTTGAACCCGGCGGTGCTGGTTTTCTGAAATGAGGATGTTTCCGGTTCGACGTCTGTCGTCACGTTGGGTTCCTTCGCATCAAATGTCGGAATGGCGAGGTTCGTCGGTCATCGTTCGGCAGGTTCGTACGCGCATCGGCCAGAGATACCGTTACTCTCCCGATACCTTTCTATCAACGGTATGAGTTTGCCGGAATGGGGCTATGTCGAGAAATGAAAAGCGTCGGTGAACTCGGTAACATGCGTATCGGGAGTGGCCCGACGCCAGCGAAGGACGAACCACAACTATGCTCATGATCGCGAACATTTCGTGCCAGCCCGCAGAGCAAGCAAGGGGAACCCTCGCAAAACTCGATGCAGTCACTCGACCGTGGAAGCGCATCCCTTGCTCGCGCAGCGGGCTGGCACGATAGCATCCCTCGCTGGCGCGTCGGGCTAACAAATCCATACCCGTTAGCCCGACGCGCCAGCGAGGGACGAACTGGCAAGCAATGTCACGATTCCGAACCACCCTCCGTTTCCAGTTGTGCCAACTTCGCCCGCACCCGAGCCAATGCATTGCGTACTCTTTGCAGGTGCAGCGGGTGACAGAACTTCAAAATTCTGTCGCCCGTGAAATCTTCGCAAGTCCTGTTTTCAAAACGAGATAAATCAATCGTTTCTCCGGCATGTCAGAGTGCCGGTCCTCGCGTTGCCAACGGATTGCTAACCGGGTGCAGGCCACGCTTTGTCCGGATTAGATGGCGGGCGTCTTCGGGTCGCCGCGTCGGAGTTGCGACGTCGGTCGGTTTGCGAAGTAATCCTCCAGC
>JAYVQG010000186.1:0-7159 GCA_043757025.1 Limnoglobus sp. | reverse complement strand
GCCGGCGGCGGCGGCTTCGGCGGGGGCGGGGGCGGCGGCAGCATCAACGGCGGCGGCGGCTTCGGCGGGGGCGGTGGGGGCGGCGCGACCAACGGCGGGGGTGGCTTCGGCGGGGGCGGTGGGGGGGCGCGAGCAACGGAACCGGCGGCTTCGGCGGTGGCAAGAACACCGGCGGCGGGGGCGGGGGGGCGGGGTTGGGCGGGGCGGTCTTCAACCAGGGCGGAACCGTCGTCCTGGTCAACTCGACCCTCGCCGCGAACACCGCCCGGGGCGGCAACACCTCCGTGGGCCAAGTCGGCAGCGGGTTCGGCGGCGGTCTCTTCAACCTCAACGGCGTCCTCACCCTCACCAACGTGACCGCCGCCGCCAACATTGTCGCTGCCGGGACCGGCGGGGGTGCGAACGAGGCTGGCGGCGGGGCCGTGTACAACCTGTCGCTGAACGTCGGGGTGGTCACACCGACCCAGATGGCGACAACGAACGTTGCGAACAACGTCTTCGCTAGCACCGTCGGCGGGTCGGACGTGGCCAACAACCAAGTGAACGGCACCGCGACCATTACCGCCAGTGGGCCGAATATCGTGTCCGTCGCGGTAACGAATACCGGCGGGACGGTGCCCCCATTCACGCTGACGAACCCGAACCTCGGGCCGCTGGCGAACAATGGCGGATTCACGCAGACGATGGCACTGCTCACCGGCAGCCCGGCGATCGATGCCGGGAGCAACGCCGTCGTTCCGGTGGGCGTCATCACCGATCAGCGTGGGAACGGATTCGTCCGAATCGCCAACACGACGGTGGACATCGGCGCGTTTGAAGTCCAACCGCCTCCTATGAAATCCACCCTCGTTGGATTCCGACAGTTTGCAGTCGGGGCAGACGTGGGTGCCAGCACGGCGACGCTTTATAACCCAGACAAGTCGGTGCAGTTGACAGCCACGCCGTTCCCCGGATTCACGGGCGGCGTTCGCACGGCGGCGGCGGATTTCAACAACGATGGCGTGGCCGATCTCATCGTTGGCACGGGACCGGGTCGCGCCACGCAAGTTCGCATCATCGATGGCAGCACGCAGAAGGAACTCTTCACCGTCAACCCGTTTGAAGCCTCGTTCACGGGTGGCGTCTATGTGTCTGCGGGTGATGTCACGGGCGATGGCATTCCCGATCTCGCAATCACACCGGACGAAGGTGGCGGGCCGCGCGTGGACATTTACAGCGGTGCGGCCGGCTTCCCGAAGGTGGCCGGGTTCTTCGGCATCGATGACGTCAACTTCCGCGGCGGAGCACGTTCGGCCATCGCGGACATGACGGGCGACGGGGTCGCAGATCTCATTGTCATCGCCGGTTTCGGTGGCGGGCCGCGTGTGGCGGCGTTCGATGGCAAGTCTCTCAGTGGCACGCCGGTCAAAATCTTCGGCGACTTCTTCGCCTTCGAGCAAACGCTTCGCAACGGTATCTTCGTCACCGCAGGCGACATCAACGGCGACGGCTTCGCGGACCTCATTGCGGGCGGTGGACCCGGTGGCGGGCCACGCGTGTTGGCGCTCGACGGCAAGAGTTTACTGACGAATACGCAAGTGAACTTGGCGAACTTCTTCGGTGGGGACGTCAACAGTCGCGGCGGGATTCGCGTCGCGGTGAAGAACCTCGACGCCGACACGAAAGCCGACTTGGTGGTCGGCTCCGGCGCAGGGGCCGGTTCGCGCGTGACGGGCTACCTCGGCAAGAACATCGCCGCGTCAGGTACGCCTCCGGCCCAGTTCGACTTCGATTCGATCTCGGGCTTCACGGGCGGCGTGTTCGTTGGCTAGAGTGAAGAGTTGGCGTCAGAGTTAAAGAGAACTTAGAGAAAAACGAGCGATTGGAGGCTCGTTTCGGAACAGAGCTTCTCAGCGAGGTTTCAAAATCCGAGTGACGTGAACGATTTGGGCCATCCGTTCTTTGGAAACGCGGAACCACAACGCGATTGGCAGGTGGATCGCGAGACGTAGATTTTCTTGACGGGATTCACCGACATCTAGCGTGTCGATTTCGATCTCTCGAATCGTGGCTTCGACAATCGCAGCAATGGTTTCTCGATCCGTTGGAGTCGCCAGAACCCAAATATCCGCCAACTCGTCGCGCGCGGTTTCGTCCCAATCGACCCAGGTCATGCGAGTTTCCTCAGATGTTCCATAACCTGCGCCGTCGTGTATTTCGGGCCGGTCGAATCGGCACGACGGATCATTTCATCCATGCCAATCGAACGATCCCAAGGTAACGCTTCCTCAGAAATGAATCGACCGATCAGCTGACCGGATTCATCACGCAGTTCAACCGTGCTACCTGCGGCCATCAGTTTGTCCCGCAAATGCGTATCGATCACGATGCTGCTCATGGTCATTCCTCCGATTTGGATGCAATCCTAGTTGTATCATACTTTGTCGGTTACCCTTCGTTCAACTCCGGGAAGACATCGGTCGGTAGCCCGGCGGCTTTCATTTGCTCGGTGAGTTTCTTGACGGCGGCGAAGCGATAATTTGCGACTTGTTGCTCGTTGACGTGGAGGAACGCGGCCACGTCTTTGTTCGGCATCCCCTTCACGAAGAGCAATTCGAGAACCTGCACACGGCTGTAATCGGCCTTCTGGATGTAGCCGCGAACCAACTCGCGCAGGCCGCGCGCGATCGCTTCGGTTTCGAGTTCCTGTCGCTCTTTACTGCGGGCGATACTCGAGCCGCCGCGTTGGCGGTCGTCGGAGGCTTTCCCGAGTTGCTCTTCGTCCGAATCGTTGCCGGTTAGGAATGGCTGCCGACCGACTTTGCGAATGCGATCCGTCACTTTGTGTGCGGCGATCGTGAACAGCCAGGTTTGCAGATCGCGTTTCTCGTCGTAATTCGCGAGGCTTCGCAGAAAGCCGATGAACGTGTCTTGAACGACGTCGTCGGTGGTGGCCGGGTCGCGGAGGCGACGACGAACGTAGGCACGCAGGCGGCCTTCATAACGCTCGACTAAATCGTGCCACGATTTGTCCGCACCACTTCCGCCGCGTTTGATCTGTTGAACGAGTAGCTTATCCGTTTCGCTAATCATCGCGCGGTTCCCTGTCGCGAAGTTTCGTCAATATCCACCGCGTAGAGTATACAGCACGGCTGCGATGGCGATGCCGACGATCGTAAACGCCCCGACGGCGAGCCAGACGGTGAGGTACCCTCGCGTCCATTCGTCGAGGCGGAGGAAGCCGCTAATCGCGAGTGCCATCACGAAGATCACCCCGCCGACGCGGAAGCCGACGTTCACCCGCTCGCTCGATCGCAGCCGTTGGATTTGATCGTCGTTTAGCTCGACGTCGATCTCCACCCAGATGCGGTTCGGATCGAGTTTGCTTGCCACCCAACCGGCCCGTTCGCTGTCGGTCGGGGACTTTTCCACGATGCTCTCTCTGCGCAGATAATCGTTCCGCATCGCCACCATCGACGGGCGGGCGTGAACGGGCGGGTCGAGCGTTTCGAGTTGCTTCATCACTTCGATGCGGGCCACGGTGAGGGCATCGACGAGGGCCATGTCTCGCTTCGTGTACGGCTTCTCGCTTTTTACGTGAACGCGGATGATGGACGACGCGATGGGGGCCTTCGCGACTGCGACGATTTCCTGCCGGACGTTCGGCTGCGTCGGCACCGGCGGCAGCATCGCTTGACCGACCTTGGCCCCCGCAATTGCCCCGTTGGTTGCGGTGTATTCGCGAATGTCTTTCGGCGATGCCCGTTTCACGTCAACGACTTTTGGCGGCGATGGCACGTCGTACCGCACGCCGCAACCGCTTGCCGCAACAATGGCGAACAACATTGCAAATCGGGCGGTCCGCGTCGTCATCGTCGCTCCTTGAAAGGCCGCGTGGGGCACGTTTTTAACGTGCCGGAATGAAACTCGGCACGTTAAAAACGTGCCCCACATTTCACAAAGGATTATATCGTCGCTTCTTGCCCAACGAGGGCGGCGCGGGTTCCCACGGCGATACCCATTGCACGACCACGGCGGTCAGGATCATCGCAAACTGACCCAGCCCCGGTGATGTCGCTTCCCACGGCCAGAGGAACATCAGTGCCGTACTCCAGAACGCGGCCACGAACGGTGGAAACAAACTGAAGCGATCCGTGCGGTCTTTCGCACCCATTCGCCACCAACGCGCCACACCGAGAATGCAAGTGAAATATAACGCATACTTCAACGCGATTGGCACCGACTTCGGCGGTATGCGGAGCGTGTCGAACAGATACTTTTCGGAGACGGCCGACTCGTCCATCGGCGGATCGAACTCGGGACCGATGCCGCCATCGAACCAGAATGCGAGCAGGCCGATACCGAAGCCGAACGCGGCGAGCCGAAAGCGGCGCGACCACGTATCTGCGGCTTTGAAGCGAACCCCTGCCGAGGAAATCAGGATCGCCCAGCAGAGTGCCAAACTCACCAGAAACACTTTGCCCAGCGACGCCCATTCGGTCGTTTGTGCGAACAGCGACCACGCCACCACGCCGAGCGCGATGCCGAACGGGGCCTTCACCATCGCTTCGCTGGTCGCGAGTAGTCGTTCGCGAAAGCCGATCCCGCTTCCGCTCGATTTCGGCGGAAGCGGAATTGGCAATACTTTTCGCAATACCGGTATCGGCACGGGTATCGCAATCGGGCGTTCGGCGGCTTGTGCATAGATCGGCACAACCGGGATCGCCGATAGTGGGATCGGCGTATTCACCTTCGAGGCCATCGGGGGAAGCGGTGCGACCGGTTGCGTCGGGTACGCCTCATCGACGGCTTTCGCCATTTCGGCGAGCGTGGCATAACGACGCGACGCCGTTTTATCGAGTGCCTTCGCAATCGCCGCGCGAAACGGCACCGGCACGGGTTCCAGTTCCGGTAAGTCGAATAGGTGCTTCTTGATAATTTCGGCATCGGTCTGGCCTTCAAACGGCAGTTTACCCGTCAGCATTTCGTAAAGGATCACGCCGCATGCATACACGTCGATCGACTTCGAATAATCGCCGCTGCCGATCTCCGGGGCCATGTAATTGACGGTGCCGACGGCCTTGGTCATCTTGCGGTTGCTGGCGCTCATCGCTTTACACAAACCGTAATCGCCGACCTTCAGGTTGCCGTGTTCGAGGAAGATATTCGCAGGCTTGAGGTCGCGGTGGACCACGCCATGTTCGTGCAGGTATGCGACGGCCCGCGCCAGGTTCTGGAAGAACTCGACGGCCAAATTTACCGGCAGCCCGTCCGGATGGCGGTCGATGACGTGCCCGAGCGATTCGCCCTGCACGTACTCCATCACCAGCCACTGTTCGCCGTGCCCGTCCTTTTTGAGATCGTAAATGTGAACGAGGTTATTGTGCTTGAGGTTCAAGCAGTTCGCGACGCCGCGGAGTTCGATGTCCGAGCCGCCGCGCAGCAACTTGAGTGCGACTTCCTTGCCGGAATCGCTAACGGCGAAGTAGACTTCGCCGAACCCACCTTGGCCGACGCCGCGCTTGATGGTGAAGCCATCGAGCGGTCGTTCTCCAGATCGGTAAGTGAAACGCATCGCACGCCTCGGGAAACAGTGTCGCGCAGAGTGAACTCACACTCCTACGCTTTCCTATTCGCAAACCGGGCAGGCGGATTTAGTTTTTCTGCGGAACATCGCGCATCGCGGCGAAATCCGGAACTCACAATTCATTCCCGTTAGCCCGACGCGCTAGCGAGGGATTACCATCGTTTCTGCGATGTCGTGCCTTTTCGCGGGTTCCCCTCGCTGGCGCGTCGGGCTAACAAAAACGTATCGAATCACCCCGTTCGAAGTATATACTTCGAGTATCCATCATCGCACCGAGTCGCAAGCATGACCGTTCGCGTACCGCTATCGACCATCGCGCACGGTCGCAGTGGCGATAAGGGCAATCATTCAAACATAGCCATTATTGCGTACACCGATTCTGGTTTCGCATGGCTCGAGGCGCACTTGATTGCCGAGGTTGTGGCCGCGTACTTCCTTCCGCTCGGGGCAACCGAGGTCGTGCGCTACCCTGCCGCAAATCTGCGCGCGTTCAATTTCGCGTTGTCGAATGTCCTCGCCGGCGGCGCGAGTCGCAGCCTGCGTTCCGACACACAAGGGAAAACGCTCGCACTCGCTCTCTTGCAAATGCTGGTCGATCTGCCAATGAATCATACCGACATGTTGCGTAGAATTTAGTCTCAACTACACGCGATCGCGATATACATCGAGCGGGGTGATTCGATACGTTCTTGTTAGCCCGACGCGCAAGCGAGGCGAACCCGCGAGAAGGCACGACATTGCAAAAACGATAATAATCTAACGGGAATCGATTGTGAGACTGGAAACGTTTCATTTCCGACCGCGAGAAGTTATAGAAGCACCCCCGCCACGAGTGGCGAAGCCGTAGTGGACACGGAGAGACTCAGGAGCACACCGGTGAGCGAAAAACCGAACCGAGCGGCGGTGTTCGCGGCTGCCGATACGACGGTGCCCGATCTCATCCGGACGGGGTTAAAGGTTCTCTTCTGCGGAACGAATCCCGGGTTGTACTCGGCGGCGATTGGCCATCACTTCGGTCGGCCCGGCAATCGCTTTTGGCCCGCTATTTTCGCCGGTGGATTCACAGATCGACTCTATTCGCCGTACGAAGATGCCGATTTTCTCGAACTCGGGTACGGCCTGACGAACGTCCACGAGCGAGCCACGGCAGGCATGGCAGAACTCTCCGCAGCCGAGTTGAAATCCGGCTGCCTACGATTGCAAGCGAAGGTGCGACACTTTCGGCCGCAGTTTCTGGCGGTGTTGAGTATTGGTGCGTACCGAATTGCGTTCGATCGACCCAAGGCCACGCTCGGTTTGCAGTCAATCGCAATCGGAACCACTCGCGTTTGGGTTCTTCCCAGCCCGAGTGGTTTGAACTCGCATTATCAGCCGTCCGCCCTCGCGAAACTTTTCCGCGAACTTCGGGAAACGGCCTGCGAATCACGTCAGTAACGATCACCGCGTTCGCTTTGCCAGTTTTTTTGGCGGGGCAAATCCTTTAAAAACAATGCGTTAAACGGCACGGTTCAAAACCCGGTTGCAGTTTTGCCAAATAAGACCACTAAAAATTTGGTTCTGGCGTGATTGGAATTGGGCGAAATCGGACGTAAG
>JAYVQG010000185.1:0-67410 GCA_043757025.1 Limnoglobus sp. | reverse complement strand
AGCCCTCTCGCTCCGCGAGAGGATAGCAACAGTCTGGACCGATGCGACGGGGATTCTTCCGGCTTCGCTATCCTCTCGCGGAGCGAGAGGGCTACAGTTAGAAGTCTCACGACTTCCGCTACGAATACAGGGAAAACACGCCAATCTGGAAATCGTTCACGTGCCTCGAACGTGGAAGCGCACCCTTGCTTGCGCATTTTGAAGTTGCGCTGTTTGCGATTCGAGTCGCATTTGCCAGACAATCTTCGAGCCTGAATGGCTCGTTCTACCAGCCCAAGGCGAAGCCTTGGGTTTGACGCGTCAACCGCGATTCGGCCCTGAAAGGGGCCGTTCAAGCCTCACCCATGTCGAAACCTCGTTGCAAACTGGGCGATGCGGAATGTACAATTTGATCGCGCGTGCGTTGCACCTTGAACGGCCCCTTCAGGGCCGATGGGCATTCCAACACGTTCCCCAAGGCGTTGCCTTGGGCTGACAGAACCGGCCCTACAGGCCGGAAGACCGACATTTGGCATTTGGAAACGAAGGTGTTTCAAAACCTGTGTCGGAATTGCAAACAGCGCAACTTCAAAACTGGCGCAGCGGGCTGGCACGAGAAGACATCCACTCGCTTCTCGTGCCAACCCGCTGCGCAAGCATGCGCGATCGACTGGGCACGCCGAAAGCGATCGCGGCACGGCGCACAAGCTCGCACGCATTCTGTACACGGTGATGCGGTACGGCGTAGCGTATCAGAGAAGAGCGAAGAGGAGTTTGCGATCGATCATCGGAAGCGGCAGGAGAAAACCGGCATCGTCGCGCGAAGGAGTAGGGCTACGAGTTGAAGAAGATCGAAGTGCCGGTGGAAGCGGAAGTGGTGTCTCCGGCGTGAGTCGAGCGGAGCGGATCGATCCGTGATATCGCGAGCCGAAAAATCCGCTTGAGTGACGGCTCGCGGAGAAGCGATGCGCCGAGGGAAGCTGGATCGACGTAAATTCAGCGAGAATGGCTACTTAGGATCGCCTAACGTTCCTGGGCTGCGTGCCGTTACTCCCCGGCGAGTGCCTCCGCATACGGTGGGCACACCGCGCCGTCGTCCAGACGGTCGATGCACTCGGCCAGCGCATAATACCCCTGTAGGGCGGCGACCGCTACCAGCCCGTACCGCAGTTCCCGCTCGTCGGGCCGGGGCAGGCCCAGCACCTCCGCCGCGAGCCTTAGAGCCGGCGGGACCGACGCCCGGAAGGCGGCCGCGAGGTACGGACGCAGCCCCAGCGAGCCGGCCGGGTCGCACTGAACTTGATCCTTGACGATGAAGCCCAGGACGAATGCGTACTCGGACCTGTCGGCGGGCCGGACGCCGGCGGCGATCCTCACCAGGTGCGGGAACGCGGCGAACGCGGCCGACCATGTCGTACCCTCCGAGCAGAGGGACGGCCACCCGTCAGACAGGTGGGCAGCGTCGAGCGGTCGGGCGTCCAGGTGCCGCAGCCAGTTCGGCACCCAGGCGGCGTCCCCGTTGCGGGTGCGGAGGTCCGCCCACCGCGAATCATCAAGCGGCAACCCCGCCTCCATCCGCAAGCCCTCCGCCGCCGAACAGGTGTTTATCCCAATCCCTACATGAGATAAACAATTTATTCTGAATTTACAGATGAGATAATATCGGCCATCGGAATGGTGTGTCAAGAATTTTCTGCTTGCGATTAACCATTTCTGACAAAATTGCAACCCTGGACATATTGCCAATTCTCATCTCTGGTGGAGCAGGAAACGCCTCGAACGACTTACCGTTTGCGTCGCCAGGCGACGATCAGGCCGAGGGTGATGCTCGTCCAGCAGATCGCGGGGAGCCAGTCGCCGTTCTTGGCGTAGAAACTTTCGCGGGTGTCGAGGCGGATTTTGTCGGTGACGGTGCCGCGGATTCGCTTCGATTTGCGTACGGTGTCGCCGGGAATTGCCTGGAGTCGCCCTTCGGAATCGACGATCGCCGAGATGCCCATGTTGACCGCACGCACGACGGTGCGACGCGCTTCGATCGCGCGGAATTTGCAGATTGCCAAGTGTTGCTCGTGCTGTTCGGTCCCGCGGAACCAACCGTCGTTCGAGATATTCACCAGGAAATCGACCGGTTTCTGGTCGCCCTTCGGCAAGTTAAATTGCCGTGCCAGGTACGGGTCGCTGTCTTCGTAACAGATCAGACAGCCGAAGGTGTATTGCTTTTCTCCGACCATCATGTCGAAGCGCGTGGCGGTTTCGCCGGGCTTGCAGGAGTAGTCGTGGTCGTACGGCGTGAAGTGCCGCAACCACGGGAACGTCTGGCGGAACGGCACGTATTCGCCGAATGGCACGAGGTGCATTTTGTCGTAGCGTCCATCGATGGTGCCATCGGGTTTCGCGAGGATCGCCGAGTTGTACTGCCAGCTTTTCTCGCCGTCCCACTCGACGAGGCTCGTGCCGAGTAGGACGTTCGTCTTCCAGCGCGAGGCTGCGAATTTTTCGATGTCGGCGTTGTCTTTCAGCCCGTCGACGAT
Source organism: Limnoglobus sp. (assembly GCA_043757025.1). Classification (GTDB taxonomy): domain Bacteria; phylum Planctomycetota; class Planctomycetia; order Gemmatales; family Gemmataceae; genus Limnoglobus. The sequence goes on along the minus strand of JAYVQG010000185.1, from coordinate 64,900 downwards.
GTCCTTTGGCAAGTTCGTTTTCGGCACGCCGCGAGGAATGACCGTCCAACCGGGCGGGAAGCAGGTCTCCGGCCAGACGACGAGATCGGCACGCAACACGACCTGTTCGCAAAGTTCGTTGTACTCGCGCAACACCGATTTCCCCTGACCCATTTTCACGTCTTGCGGGACGTCCGCCTGGATCGCCGAGACGCGCGGCCCGAGCAGGAAATCCGGGTGCTGCATCTGCGTGATGCCATAGGCGTACGAGATCATAATCAGCGTGGTCACGCCGGCGGTCGTCCACATTTCGCGGAAGAAGCCGATGCGATATTCGGCAGGCCATTTCAACGACCGTCGCACGTTCTCGTTGCGCATCAGCCACTCGGCGAGCGCGCCGTTCGATGCCGCAACGAGGAACGAAATGAGGTACACGCCACCGAGATCCGCAATTTGAATGAGCGTGAGATAATCGTGCTGCGTGTGGCCGAGGAAGTACCAGCCGAAGCCGACGTACTGATGGCCGCCGATCGATTTCAGGAACGGGAAGCCGGTCGGGAAATGCGCACGGACGTATTCCAAGCCGACCCAGACGATCGGCAGCGTCAGCGCGAGCGGTGGCATCCCGAGGCGATCGAGCCGTCGTAACATTCCGAGCGAGAGTGGGAAGATGCCGGAATAGAAGATCGACAAGCCGAACCACGAAGCGTACATCGCAGGGTGCGCGACGCGAATCCACTGCAACGCGGGCAGGAAAAACGCCAACCCGCCGACATACGCGGCGAAGTAACGGCGACGTGCGGACACACCCGGTGCGCGAACGAGTGTCAGCCACGGCACCATCGCGAAGTAGGCCATGAAGCCGAGGTTGAGCGGGTAGAACGCTGTCCAGAGTAACAACCCAGAGAGAATCGCAGGTGCGAAAACGCGCGGTGGCAAGGGGAGTCCTCTCCAGGTTTACGAAACCGAGATCACTTCGACGGGTTGGCCCGCAAGATAGTTTACGGAACCGGGCGGCAACACGATGAACGCATCGGCCGCAATGATGCCACGCAGGTCCGGCGAACCGAACCACGGCAACGCCCGCACGGCATCCGGTCTTGTAGCTGGGGTCTGTGACCCCGGTTGCCCACCGGCCTCACAGAGGCCAGCTACAACTCCTGTAGCTGGGGTCTGTGACCCCGGTCTTGTAGCTGGGGTCTGTAACCCCGGTTGCCCACCGGCCTCACAGAGGCCAGCTACAACTCCTGTAGCTGGGGTCTGTGACCCCGGTCTTGTAGCTGGGGTCTGTGACCCCGGTTCGAGTTTCGCCGGGTGGTACGTCGGGCGGTTGTTGTCCGCCGCGAACGCCGCCGCCAGTGGCAACATTCGCGTGCGCATTTCGCCATCGGCGTGCCCTGCCAATAACCGAAGCGCGGGCCGCACGAACAACTCGAACCCCACATACGAACTCACCGGATTGCCCGGCAACCCGAACACCAGCGTATCGCCCTTCGTGCCGAATAACAGCGGCTTCCCCGGCTTCATTTTCACTTGGTGGAACAAGATTTTTACGCCCAAGTCCGCCAGCACTTTCGGCACGAGATCGAGCTTCCCCGCCGACACGCCGCCTGCCAGAATCAGCACGTCGGACGTCAAACCTTCTTCGATCTTCAACCGCAACGACGCTTCGGTATCGCGGGCGATTCCGAGGTAGCGCGGGATCGCGCCCGCTCGCCGAGTTTGCGCGAAAAGCATCGGCCCGTTCGAGTTGCGAATCTGCCCCGGTCCGGGGGTTCGCGTCGGTTCGACCAGTTCGTCGCCGGTCGCAAGGATGTCGACGTGCGGCGTCGGGATCGTCGAAAATTCCATCATGCCGACGCTGGCCAGTACGCCGAACGCAGCCGGTGTTAGCACGGTGCCGCGCGGCAACACGACATCGCTCGCACGCATCTCGGTGCCGCGCGGCAACACGTGCTGGCCGGGCTTCACGAACGCATCGTCGATCCGCACGCGATCCGGCGATGGCGACTGCGTTTTCTCGACCATCACGACGGCATCCGCGCCATCGGGCATCGGCGCGCCGGTGAAGATTCGCACCGCCTCGCCCACACCGACGCACTTCGTCGGCACCGTACCCGCAGGCACTTCCTCGATCACATAGAGTTCCACGGGCGCTGCGGCATCGACAGCGCGGATCGCGTAACCATCCATCATCGACTTGGTGAACGGCGGCGAGTCGATATCCGAACGCACATCGACGGCCAGCACCTGCCCGAGCGCCGCCGCCGTCAGCGTCGTCAACTCCGGCTTCCGCGCCGCCGAATGGCGAACGATAATCTCAAGAGCCATCGCAACATCGATCATGGGATTCAAATCACTTCGGTGGTTTCGTCCATTCGCGAACTTCGTTACGAATCTGCTGGAGTTTGTCGGGGTTGAGATCGCGTTCGACCAAATACAGCCGTTGGATCGAGTAGACCTGATTTGCGAGGCTTTTGATCATCGAGCCATCGACATCAACAATCGATTGTGGTTCTTGTTGGTCGCGTCGGAAAATCATGATGATTTCTTCGCGCTCTTCGGAAACGAGCTTCTCTGCATCCGCACGCGAAAACAACGATCCACGCTCTTCAAACTTGATCGGTTTCGGCCCGCAAAGAAGGAACTGACCGACGTGCAATTTGTGCTTCTTCGCCAACGCTTCGAGACCATCGCGACATTTCTGTTTGAATACGGTGCCAGGCGTATAGGAGCTGATTTTATCTTCCACGCCACCGATCTCAGCAATCAGTCGTGGAGGTCGTCGTTCGACCAGGCACGATGCAAGAGTTTGGATGATCGGGTCACAATCATCGATGGCCTTGAGGATAATTCGATCGATGTAGTCGTCGGTGAATCCGCGAAGTGCAGAACTTCCAGCGATATCGCGAATCTTCGCGCCATTTTTTGCGAGGATGTCCTCATAGCGACCCGTATTGCGAACCCGGCGCAATAATTGTCTACAAGCTTCTTCAAAGCCGAAAGTGGTTTTGTGGTAGTAAACCACTCGATGCATAAAGACTCGGGCTAACAGGAAGTGTTCGGCAGCCGCGAGAGCCTTTTCATCGATTCCGAGCATTCCCTTGGGACTGATGCGGATGTTGTTCAGCAGGTAGTTGAGATCGATTTCTCCGAAGGGAACACCTGCGGCTCTTGCATCGCGGAGGAGGTAATCCATTCGATCCATATCGAGGCTGCTATGAATGAGTTTGCTCAACTGCGGATCGGCCCCTTCTAAGCGCGAGAACAATGCTCCAATTTTCTTTGCTCGCTTCTTCCCGCCTAATGCTTTGCAAATGTCGGCTTGCGACTCGAGAATATGCCTTCCTAATTCCTCGTGATTGGGATACTCGTCGATCTGACCCGAGATGATTTTGGTACCCGTCTTTGCCACTTCCTCTTCTGTCAATGTGACGTTCGCTACGCGCTCCATCAAATGCGAATAGGGGTAATGCCCGACATCGTGGAGTAACGCAGCCAAACGAAGGTCGGCTTTTCGGTCGGCGTCCAAGCCGTCGTGTTCCAGATTTTCGAGAACTCGGCACATGATCCGAAACACGCCTAAACTGTGGGCGAACCTCGTGTGCGTCGCGTTGGGGTAAACCAAATGCCCCATTCCCAGTTGCTTCAACGAACGGAGTCGCTGGAATGTGGATGTGTTCACAACCTTCCATTCGTCGTCCGACATGGCAATATCGCCATGGATGTTGTCGTTGACGACACGCGACGATCGTTTAGGCGAGGAGGCCATAAACCTTGAGTTCTTTCACGGCAGTTTGCACTTCACTCGGACTAAAAATCTTGTCGTTCTTTGCGAGGATTTGGGAAGTACCATCGGGGTCGCTCGGCTGGGCCTGCTCGGTCTTGAAAAGAAACAGAATCGACGCCAAAAGCTCTAAGCGGCGAGATTGTTCTTCTTTGGCCTCCGCGTCGCGATGCAGAAGCGGTTGAAGTTTGCGAGCGAGGTCTGCGGACTCTTCATCCAAATTCCAGCCTTGCAGTTCTTTCCGCGCGTATTCTCCCTCGTCGACAATCCCGAACGCACCGGCGGTCATTTCTGGTGAGTAAGGGCCACGTAAATACCAACGGAATCGGTAACCCATGTGGATTCCGACCGACTGAAGGAGGTAGACGGACTTCTGTAGAATGAGGCGATCGATGAACGTCTTCACGCCGAGAGGAACGCGAGCGGCCTCGAGTGACTTGGCCAGCAGAATCTGTTGCCGATCCATTGCCCGTATTTCCCGGTTTGTTTGAATGCAACGACGCACTTCAGTTAGTAATCTTATCCGCAAACGGAAACATCTGGTAGGTAGGTCGGTCGCGATCATCCAAAACGTAAGTTCGTGATACCAATTGATCGTAACGCGGCAGAAGCCGAGGCGACCGCTGTCCTTTCGTGGCGTAGTCGCCGCGCCACGACTCGCCGCGCTTTCCGGCCGATGCGATACGCCACGCGGTACAGCCAGTGGCCGAGTAACTCAGGGCGCTGGATGACCACGCCTTCCGCCCGCAAGTCGGGTTGCGCGTCGCGCAATTTTCGGGGAGCGCATCGCGCATACACTATCGGTATCATTATCGGTCCCCTCTCGCCTCACAGGATGTCTTTATGTCGTCGCCATCCCCGAATCCGCCCGCACCGAAACGGCGTACTCTCCTCTTCGTACTCACCGCACTGGTTCTGATTGCCGTGCCGCTCGCGATCTGGCTCGGTACGCGCAAGCCGAGCGAAAATAACCTGATCGCCGCCGCGGATGCGAATCTCCGGGGTGTCGGCTTGATGGGCCGGTCCGAAGACAAACAAGCCAACGGCCTTACCGCGTTCCAAAATGCGGCAACCGAATTCGAGGAAGCCGCACGGCTGGCACCCGACTGGATGCCCGCAAAAGTGAACCTCGCGATTGCCTTGTATAACTCGACGAAAGACCCCGCCGACCCCGTTCTCGAGCAAGCGATCTCGATATTTGAAGACGTGTTAAAGCGCGAGCCGGACAACGCCCACGCGCACTACAACCTCGGCATCATTTTCCTGTTTCGCGACCGCATCCCCGAGTCGGCCAAGCATTTTGAAGCCGTCACGCGGATCGACCCGAACGATGCATATGCCTGGTATCAGTTGGGCGTGACGCACCCGGAACGTTACGATTCGCCGGACGCGAAACGGTATTTCCAAAAGGCGCTCGATCTCGATCCGTATCTGAATGCCGCGCGATACGCACTGATGGGGCACAACCACGACCGCGATCCGGTCCGCATCGCGGCACTGCAAAAAGAGTTTCAGAAGCTAGATTTGGGTGAACAGTTTCACGAATTCAACGTGAAGTATTCCGAAATGGGCCGATACGCAGACGTCATCGGTGCGTCGCCGGTGGCGGCCACGTACACCTGCCCGATGCCGATCTTCGCACAAGAGAATTCGCTACAAGTGACACTCGCCGCGGGAACCCGTTGGGCGAAATCCGAAGACCTCAACGCGGCACTCGTAGGTATCCGCGCGCAGTTCGGCGGTGCGATCGTCCGCTTCGACTACGACAGCGACGGCCTGCCGGACCTGATGTTGCTCTCCGCTGTCGTTCGCGGCAACGCGCTCGGCGATGTCGTTTTACACAACGACGGCAACGGCAAGTTCACCGACACCACGGCAACGCTCGGCCTGCTCGGGACGGCCAGTTACGGCGCGGCGATTGCCGACTTCGACAACAGCGGCACGCCGGACGTGCTGCTCACGGGGCCGAATGGCATACGTCTGTTCGCGAACATCGACGGCAAACGCTTTGAAGACAAAACCGTGGCGGCGGGGTTCGACAAGATCACCGGTGTCTGCCTCGGTGCCGCGTGGGCCGATCTCGATCAAGATGGCGACCTCGATTTGCTCGTCGCCGGTTACGGAAGTGGTCGATTGCTCGCGTTCGCCAATATCGGCGAAGCCCCGCCGGCGTTGCCGAACACGCCGATGATACCGCTGACCTGTCGCTTCCAGCCAATCGACGAACCGGCACTTCGCGTCGATGGCCCCGTGACGAGCATTCTCGTCTCCGATCTCGATGGCGACAACGACATCGACCTCATCGCGTTCGTCGAAGGCCGTGCGCCGATTGTCATTTTGAACGACCGAATGTTGCGGTTCCACCGTGCCGACGAAACGCTGGCACCCGCACTTTCCGGTCTCGTTCTCGATTCGAACAACGACGAACAACCCGATCTGTTTTTGACTGTCCCGAAAGCGAAACCGCAACTGTTCGTGTCTACGACGGATGCATCGCGCTACGATTTGAAAGGGCGTTTCGTGCCTGGAGCGAACGATTCGCCCGCACTCGTTCAGGCGCAGACGATCGACCTCGATCTCGACGGCGCGGCCGATGTCATCGGGCTGTCAGTCGATGGCAAGCCGGTGTTCTTGCGCGGCGATGCCAAAGGCAAATTGACGAAGGTACACGATGCATTCGGCCCGAAACCGGAGGCGATCGCGAACCTGCTGGCGGTGGCCTCGTTCGACGACGATGGCGACGGCAACCCCGATCTTTTACTGTGGCCGCGCGGCGAGGCTCCGCAACTGTACCGCAACATGGGCAACGGCAACCGCGGCTTGAAAATTACACTCACGGGCCGACGCGACAAGGGCAGCAACTTGCGATCGAACAGCGATGGCATCGGCGCACGCGCCATTGCGATGACGGGGCCGCTACGCAGCATGATCGAGAACACCACGCTCTCGGCGGGCCTCGCGCAGTCGCGGTTGCCGCTCGGCCTCGGTATCGGCAAGTCGCCGCTCGCCGAAGTCGTTCGCATTCGCTGGCCCGATCAGATCCCGCAAGCCGAACTGAACGTGCCCGCGACGCAGATTACGAAGATTATCGAGCTGAACCGCAAGGGCACATCGTGCCCGATTTTGTTCGCGTGGGACGGCGAGCGCTACCGCTATGTCACCGACTTCCTCGGTGCGGGGGCGATGGGCGAACTCGGTGCCGATGGCAGCGTTCGCCCGCCGCGCCCGCAAGAGAGCGTCAAGATCGAAGCCGATCAGCTCGTGCTGAAAAATGGCAAGTATTCGATCAAAATCGCCGAACCGATGGACGAAGTGCTGTACATCGACCGCGTCGTTCTCGAAGTCGTCGATCACCCCAAAGACATGCGAGTATACCCGAACGAGCGCTTCGTCACGGTGGGGCCGCAACCGTCGCAGGAATTGCTCGCGTTCGCGCAAATGATCGCGCCGACGCACGCGGTCGATCACCGCAATCGCGATGTGTTGGCCACCTTGAAAGAGCGCGATGGCCGCACCGTGGACCGGTTCGCCACGCGGTCGTGGCTCGGGTATGCCGAGGAGCATTTCGTCGAACTCGACTTCGCCAATTCGCTGTCGAAGCTCGACGCAAAGGCACCGCTGTACCTGGTGATGGCGGGCTGGACCGACTACCCGTACCCCGAATCGATCTACGCGGCGACGCAGGCCGGCGTGACGATGCAGCCGCCCGTTTTGGAGAAACAGCGTACCGATGGCACGTGGGAATCGCTCGGCGAAATCGGCTTCCCCGCCGGCTTGCCGCGCGTGATGACGGTGCCCGTGACGGGTATCGCAGGCACGGCGAACGTGAAACTCCGCATCCGCACGAACCTGCAAATTTACTGGGATCAAATCCAGTTCGGCACGGTCGAACCGCAAACGAATGTTCGCACGCAAACCCTGCCGGCATCGGTGGCGAAGCTGCAACATCGCGGGTTCGCGCAGGAATTCAGCCCGAACGGCAAGCCGCCGATCGCCTACGATTACGACCGAACCGAACCGGTGGCCACGACGCACTGGCAAGGCCGACTCACGCGGTTGGGCGACGTGACGGAGTTGCTACAAAACGAGGACGACCGCTTCGTACTGTGCGGGCCGGGCGATGAAATTGCCATCGAATTCGATGCGAGTACGTTGCCGCCGGTGGCCGCTGGGCACGTTCGCTCGTTCGTGCTTCGCACGGCCGGTTACTGTAAAGACACCTCGCCATTCACGAAGACCGCCGGCCGCGTCGGGCCACTGCCGTTCCGAGGAATGGCGAGCTACCCCGACGGCGCAACCGACCGCAAACTCGCCCCGCGCGAACAGGAAGACTACGACCGCACCTGGAACACCCGCCCCGCCGGCGGCCGGTAATTTTTGGGGCAACCTCAAGGGTCACATCGCCATGATGACGGTCTTGACTTCCGTGTACATTTGTAGTGCGTACGAGCCGAGTTCGCGGCCGATGCCGGACATCTTGAAGCCGCCGAACGGCGCGGCGGCTTCAAGATTCACTTTGTTCATTTTCGAGTTGATAACTCTTCGAAATGCGAGTCTTGGCCGAAACTCGTTTTCCCTTTTTCGTTTCAACGGGAGCAGATTCTTCAGCTAACGTGCCACTCGGAGGAACGAATATTCGCCAAGGGCGACCGCCTGCGGCGACCGATGGGAAGGAGGCTTCTTCCTCAAGCAATTTCAAATAGGCTTTAGATGCCATCACATGCCTCATTACGATTGGTTGGTCAGTTTCTCTGCAGTCTGTTCGTCGAATTCAAAATACGCCAAATCGCCGTATTCCGCATCACCTTCTTCAATCATAATCATACCAAGTCGAGTGTAAAATCCCTTTGCCTGCGAAAGAGCGGACAATCCGATACGACCTTTCCAACCTATGTCTAAACTCATTCTAATCGCGTCGGTCACTAAAAGCGTACCAACCCCAGAAAAACGAGGAGTATCGGTCAAATTCCGGCTGTTCCAAGGCGCAACTTCAACAAAATCTACATAGAGAACAGGCTTCTTCGTAAGTCGACTGGACTTCGACTTCGTTCTTACCGCCATTAATCCTTCACAATTTTCTCCGAGAAATACACCTCCCTCACATCGCCATGATGACGGTCTTCACTTCGGTGTACATTTGTAGTGCGTACGAGCCGAGTTCGCGGCCGATGCCGGACATCTTGAAGCCGCCGAACGGTGCGGCGGCGTCGAAGATGTCGTAGCAATTCACCCACACGGTACCCGCTTTCAAGCTGTTCGAGAGGCGTAGCGCTTTCTGAATGTCCTTCGTCCAGACGGCGGCGGCGAGGCCGAAGTGCGTGCGGTTGCCGCGCTCGATGACTTCGTCGATGGTCTCGAACTTCAAGATGCTCATCACCGGGCCGAAGATTTCTTCGCGCGCGATTGTCATCTCGTCTTGCACGTCGGCGAAGACGGTTGGCTGCACAAAGTAGCCGCGCGGGTGGTTCGTCGTGTCGCCCCCCGCGACGAGTCGCGCGCCGTCTTTCTTGCCTGCATCGATGTAGCCGTTGACGCGGTGCATCTGTTCTTCGGAGACTTGCGGGCCTTGTTCGGTGCGAATATCGAACGGGTCGCCGATCTTGCGGCCCTTCGCTTTCGCCGCGATTTTGTGAACGAACTCATCGTACGCGCGCTCTTCGACGAACAGCCGCGAACCGGCGACGCAACACTGGCCCTGATTGAAAAACAAGCCGAAATACGCGCCTTCGACGGCGGCGTCGAGGTCGGCATCGGCGAAGACGACGTTCGGCGACTTGCCGCCGAGTTCGAGGCTGACGCGCTTCAGGTTGCTCTGCGCGGCGGCAGTCATGACGATCTTGCCCGTGCCCGTTTCACCCGTGAAGGCGATTTTGTCCACGTCCATATGCGCGGCGAGCGCGGCACCGGCGGTCGGCCCGTAACCCGGCACCACGTTGATGACGCCATCGGGGAAACCGACGTCCTGTGCGAGCTTCGCGATGCGAAGTGCCGTCAGCGGCGTTTGCTCGGCGGGCTTCAAAACCAGCGTATTTCCGCACGCGAGCGCCGGTGCCCACTTCCACGCCTGCATGAGCATCGGGAAATTCCACGGGATAATCTGCCCGACCACGCCGACAGGTTCGTGCCGCGTGTAGCAAAAATAATTGCCGTCGATGGGGATGGTGTGCCCGTGATTCTTGTCCGCCCAGCCCGCGAAGTAACGGTAACATTGCACCGTGAGCGGCAGGTCGGCGGCGACCGATTCGCCGATCGGCTTGCCGTTGTCGAGCGTTTCCAGCGAGGCGAGTTCGTTCTTGTTCGCTTCGATTGCGTCCGCGAGTTTGTTGATGAGCCGCCCGCGCTCGCTCGGGTTCATCTTCGGCCACGGGCCGGTTTCGTACGCCTTCCGCGCCGCCTTCACGGCGAGGTCGATGTCCGCACTGTCGCCCTCCGCAACGCGGCAAATCGTCTCGCCCGTCGCTGGGTTCACGGTCGCAAATGTTTTGCCGGAAACCGATTCGACCCATTTTCCGCCGATGAACATCGGCTGATCGGCCACCGTCGGCGGGCCAAGTTTGGGCTTCGGTGCAGTCGCAGTGGCAGGCATGGGAGAGGCCTCGAACGAGGAAGGGGACATTCGCCGATTGGCGCTGACTTTCTTATGTAGCTGGCCTCTGTGAGGCCGGTAGGACACAGTGGCCTCTGTGAGGCCGGTAGTAGGGGACACAGCTCAATTGCACTTGATTTCTGTTGTAGCTGGCTTCTATGAGGCCGGGGAGTGGCAGCCTCTCCTCGATTGTCTGGCTTCCGGGGTCACAGACCCCAGCTACAAAAATGTAAAGTCAGTGCAATTGGACATTCGCCCATTGTCCACTTGCACGCCGTGGCGTCAAGTTCCAATTATGGCACGGTTGCCCACAACTTCACGGTGCCATCGGCGGCCCCGGTGGCGATGCGTTGGCCGTCCGATGTGAATGTCACGCACGTTACCGAACCGCGATGGCCTTCGAGCGTCGCGAGTACGTTGCCGGTGGCGATGTCCCAGATTCGCACGAGGCCATCTTCGTGAACCGATGCCAGTTTGCGGCCATCGTCGCTGAGTGCGAGGTTCATCGTGCGGCCGATGGGGCCGGTCCATTCGGGGCGCATCGTTTTGGATGCGACATCGAACAATTTGATACCGGTGCCCGAGCCACCCGCGATCAGCGTTTTGCCATCGGGCGTGTATGCGAGCGCGTTAATGTGTCCGCCCGTCACCTTCATGTTGCCGAGCGCCCGGCCACCCGGCAGTTCCCACAGTTTGATCGTGCCATCGCTGGCCCCGGAGGCGAAACTGTTGCCCGTCGGCGCGGCCAGTATCGCGTGAACGTGCTTCGTGTGGCCCTTCAAAGTCTGAAGTAATTTGGGGTCCTGGATGTTCCAGATTCGCACGAGTTTGTCGGCACCGCCACTCATGAGATAGCGACCGTCGCCACTGAACGCGACGCATTCGGCGGCCTTCGCGTGATCGTGAAACGCGACGGTTTCGGTGCCCGTTTCGACATCCCAAATTTTCACATCGCCATCGTCCGACGCCGACGCGAACGAACGACCGTCGGAGGAAAATGCCACCGAGCGAATCGTTTTCGAGTGTGCCGAAATCACGTGCCGCTTCGCGCCGGTGACGGCATCCCACACGACGATGTTACCATCGTCGGCCGCCGAAGCGATGCAACGGCCATCGTGCGAATGCGCCAGTGAACGCACAACGCCCGCGTGCCCGCGCCACGTCGCCAACGAGTCGTCGCGATGGTGCAACAACGCCCAGCCGATGGCCGCAAAAACGGCCACCGCAAGCAGAGCCAGCAACGGCGTACGAAACGGAATCGTCATAGAGTGTCAGTTTTTATGTAGCCCTCTCGCTCCGCGAGAGGGAAGCAAGAACCATCGCAAATGAATCTATCTACGGTCTACGCAACCGATACTCGCTTTCCTCTCGCGGAGCGAGAGGGCTACTAGCTAGTCCAGATTCACATTCACTTCGCCGCCGGCTCGCGTACCGAGGGCTTCCCACGTGACTGGCGAAATCGTTTGCCGCAGGAACCGCACCGAGCCATCGCCGAGCAGGATGTTCACGCCGCCGGTGTGCTTGCTGCTCGCATCTTCGACGTGGCCGAGCGCGTTGTTCGGCGTGCGGCCTTCGATCGCTTCGCCCGTATTCGTGGTACACAAAATGTGCGATTCTTCTTCGCCGAACGCCGGGTTGAGCGGCTGAACTAGCGTACCGGTGACTGCGCCGACCCACGTCGTCTTCGGGGATCGCTTGCTCTCGCGTTCGGTGCCAATCATCGTGTTACTCGAGCCGTCGGTAATGTCGGTCACTCGGAAACCGCGACTTTTCAGCGTACGATCGCGGAGGAAAACGCCGGTGTTCGTGTCGGGAAATACCGAGACTTCAAAGGTGCCACCGACGCCGACGTAGTTGGCGTACGCGACATCGCAGATCGGCGAAAGACCTGCACCCGTGAGCGAAACGATCGGTCGCGGTGGCGCATCCGACGGGCAGAGATACGTGTTCAGAATTTGCACGCGGACGTTCGCATGAACGGGGTCGGCGATGTCCAAATTCTGGTTGATCTGGCGATACAAGTTGTCCTGTTCGATGAACGGCAGGATGATCGCGCCCCAACCCCAGCCCGGCCCCGTGCTTTCCGAATCGAGGGTGACCGACTGCGAATTGAACCCCGCCGGGAAGCGCTCGAACGTGCTGTGATAGTTGTGGAACGCGGTGCCGATCTGCTTGAGGTTGTTGGTACACTTCGCCCGCGCCGCCGCCTCTCGCACCTTCTGCACGGCCGGCAACAACAACCCGATGAGGATCGCAATGATCGCGATGACCACGAGCAATTCGATGAGCGTAAAGCCGCGCGGCGAGCGCCGAGGAACGAAGGATGACATTGTTACAACTCCGGATAAAGCAGAACAAATGGTAATTCAAAGTCATACTATCGGCAACGGTTTCGCGCCGCCAGTGCATTCGGAGGAAAATGATCGCGTATCGGAGTAGAATGTGAATTCGTTACCCGAGGTGACTCCATGAGTATCGAACGGACCTACGACGATTCGGAATGGACGCCGGGCGAAATGTCCGCGCTCGCGGGAATCGCGTTTGCGGATCTCGACGACACCGACTATAGCGAGTACCTGGACACGCCAACACAGTCATCGGACGTACGGATAATCTCGGCATGATTGCGACTTTCGACCGATCGGGGATTGCCTTCCAATACCCCTCGAACTGGACGCTCGACGTGCAAGAGGACGACGACGGCTGGACTGCCACCGTTGAAAGTGCGGACACCGCGTTCGTCATCGTCGGCTTGCGACCCGGTGCCGAATCGCCTGCGGCTGTGGTCGAGGAAGTGCTTGCGGCGCTTCGCGAAGAATACAAGGAAATCGACGTCGTCGACGCCATCGAATCGCTCGCCGGCGAGCCAGCACTCGGCCACGATATCGACTTCCTGACGCTCGATACGACGGTGCATTGCCAGACGCGCTGCCTACAAGCTCCGGCAGGCCCGGTGCTCGTGATGTACCAGGTGAGCGAGTACGACCGCGACCGGAACGAAGATGTATTGCGGGCGATACTCGCATCGCTCGTCATCGACGATGAATGACCCCACTCCGATGCCCGAGCGAACCATGCCGATGTTATCGTTTCTTCGCGTGGCTGCGGCTGTGCCCGAACTCCGCGTGGCCGATTGCCGGTTCAATGCCGAGCGTACGCTCGACCTGCTTCGCGATGCCGAGGAGCGCGGCGTGCGCGTCGTTGTCTTCCCCGAATGCGGGCTGACGGGCTACACGTGCCACGATCTCTTCCACCAGCCAACGCTACTACGATCTGCCGAAAACGCTCTGGAAACGCTGCTTTCGGCGGCCGATATGTGCTTCAGTGGCGTCGGCATCGTCGGGCTGCCGTTGTCGCTCGATGGCATGGTCTTCAACTGCGCAGCCGTGTTTCGCGGCGGCAAGTTGCTCGGCATCGTCCCGAAAACCTACCTGCCGAACTACAAGGAATTTTACGACGCACGTTACTTCGCCCCCGCGCGGAATGCGCTTTCCACCGCGATGACACTCGCCGGGCAGACGGTGCCGTTCGGTACCGATTTGCTATTTGAATGCGACACGTCGCCGGGGTTCGTGCTCGGCGTGGAAATCTGCGAAGACGTCTGGATGCCGGTCGCGCCGAGTGCGATTCAGGCGGTGAACGGCGCGACGGTGCTGGCGAATTTATCCGCGAGTAACGAAGCGATCGGCAAGGCCGCGTACCGTCGGCAGCTCGTCGCAGGGCAATCGGGGCGGTGCGTCGCGGGGTACATTTACGCTTCCTCCGGCGTCGGCGAATCGACGACCGATATCGTCTTTGGCGGCCACGCGATGATCGCCGAGAACGGTTCGATCCTCGCCGAATCGCCGCGTTTTCAGCGCAGTGGGCAGTTGCTCGTGGCCGATCTCGACCTTCAGCACATCGAACGCGATCGCCACGCGGGTACCAGTTTTAACGAATCGCATTCGGAACCCGGACTGAAACGCAGCTTCCGCCGCGTCCACTTCAGCATCCCGAACGCCGAACGCCCCGAGACGCTCGCACGGCACATCGACCCGCACCCGTTCGTGCCTTCGGACCCGGCGACACTGCGCGAACGCTGCGAAGAAATCTTTCACACGCAAGTCGCGGGGCTGGCCAAACGGCTCGAGCATATCGGCATGCCGAACGTCAGTATCGGCGTGTCGGGCGGCCTCGATTCGACGCTGGCGTTGCTCGTTTTGTGCAAAACGCTCGACGCGATCGGCGCGCCCCGCACGAAGATTCTCGCGCTGACGATGCCCGGTTACGGCACGACGCGCCGCACCAAAGGCAACGCCCAATCGCTGATGGCGCTACTCGGCACGACCGCACGCGAAACCGACATTCGCGAGATGTGTATGCAACAGATGCGGGCACTGAACCATTCGCCGTTCGGCATATCGTTGCTGGGCGAAACCGGCGAATCGCTCGGCGAGAAACTGCGCGTGTTGCCCGCCGAACGGCGTCACGATCTGGTCTTTGAAAACGTCCAGGCACGAATGCGGACGAGCTTGCTGATGAACGGCGGGTTCACCATCGGCACCGGCGATTTGTCCGAACTCGCGCTCGGTTGGTGTACCTACAACGCCGACCACATGAGCATGTACAACCCGAACGTGAGCATCCCGAAAACGCTCGTCAAATTCCTCGTGCGATGGGCGGCAGAAAACGAATTCGACGGCGATGTGCGAGCGACGTTGCTCGATGTGGTCGATACGGAAATTTCACCCGAATTGTTGCCGACCGCCGCCGATGGCAGCATCGCGCAATCGACCGAAGCGACGATCGGGCCGTACGAACTGCACGACTTTTTCCTGTACCACTTCCTGCGTTGGGGCAGCCCGCCGGACAAAATCTTCTACCTCGCAAAGCAGGCGAAGTTCGACCGTGCCTGGACGCCCGCAGAGATTCAGAAGTGGCTGCGGATGTTCGTGACACGCTTCTTTTCTAGCCAATTCAAGCGATCGTGCTTGCCGGATGGTCCGAAGGTCGGCTCGGTGAGCCTGTCGCCACGCGGCGACTGGCGTATGCCGAGCGACGCCGCCGCGCTGGCGTGGTTGGAGTCCGTGGACCGGGCGATATAGCCGCCGGTTGTCAGTCGATTTTCGCGGCCGAGATTTCGAGCACCTTGAAGCGGATCGTGCCCTTCGGTGCGTGAATCTCGGCGACTTCGCCCTTCTTCTTGCCGATCAACCCTTCGCCGATCGGGCTATCGGTGAGGATGCGTCCCTTCTCGGGGTTTTCCTGGCCGGGGCCGACCAACTCGAAGGTTTCTTCTTCGTCGAATTCGAGGTCGCGCACTTTCACTTTGCTACCGAAGACGACGGTATCTTTGGGCAGCAAGTTCGGGTCGAGGATTTGCGCGCGATTGAGCCGGTCGGCAATCTCGTTGACCTTGGCTTGCAGTTGGCCCTGATCTTCGCGTGCCGCATGATACTCCGCGTTTTCGGAGAGATCGCCGAGGTCGCGGGCGGTGGCCACGCGCTTCGTGATCTCGATCATTTCGTGGCCGCGCAGCCGATCCAGTTCGGCTTTGAGCTTGTCGTATCCGGCTCGCGTCATGGGGATTCGTTGTTCGGCCATGGACGCCACTCCTCGATCCTAAGACCGTCTCGATTTCAGCGGAAATACCGCCGAAACTGTTACACATAAGGGGAAAAAACCCGGCGGTCGACACGCAAATTGCGCCGGCCGCCGGGGTTCGATTCCCAGCATTATATCTCATCGGGCACCGCACGCAAAATGATCCTGCGAAAAGGAATGCCAACGGTCGGCCAACCCCATGCCGTCCAGTCGTCTTTGCGCACCCGTGCCGGTTCGTTCGTTTCTTCGACTCGCTCCGAACAGATACGCTCGGCAGGGGTCAAGGTTCGCGTTGCCTGGAAGCGATTTCCACGCCGCGACACCACCGAACGATCGTCGACAATCGCAATCACGCACGATTCGTCGTCGACATCCAACATGCGGTGCGCGATCGTCTCGTACCCCGCGCTGGAATATCGCTCCTTCATTTCAAGCAAATCGTAACCGGACTTTCGCGCATCGGGGCCGAACCAGCGCGTCGGCAGCAATAATCGCGGCACGACCAACGCAACCAGCGCGTTCCGCGACGACGGATTTTCCGTGCCGTCCGCGATGCCGAGCTTCGGGAAAATCAGCGGCAACATCCGTTTGCCGATCGCTTTCGCTGCCACGCTATGTTGGGCTTCGTTCGACTGTTCCTCGCGCAGCACGATGCTGTTCGGCCCCGGCCGTCGCTTCGGCGGATCGCCATATTGCGGCGGCAGGCCATCGTCTGGCTCGGAGTAAACGATGCGCATTCCAAAGATTCGCTGGGCGATCCAGAGCGCATCGACCGGCGGCTCGACGACCGCCGCCCGTACGAGCAAGTCGCGCACTGCCGCATCGACGACATCGAACAATTCTTCGGTGGAAACATCCATGCGGTCAGTATCGGCAATCGCCGGCGAAAGGGAATGTCGTTCGCAGCGCACACGTGGCACCATTCCTACGCCCCTTCCGGCATCAGCGATCTATCTCACCCATCACGACGTCGAAGCTGCCGAGGATGGCGGGGATGTCGCCGACGAGGCAGCCACGGCAGAGTTCTTCGACGACGCTGAGATTCGAGAAGCAACCCGAGCGAGCGCGGACCCGCAGTGGCACCGCTTCCTTGCTCGGCCGGCCGACGATATAAAAGCCCATCTGCCCACGCGGACACTCGGTTTCCAGGTAACATTCGCCCGGCGTCAGCGTGCGTGGCGGTTCGATTCGGTGCGAACCGGTTGCGGTCGGATACTTTTCCATCGCCTGTTCGCAGATGCAAATACTCTCGACGACTTCCAACATTCGCACGTAGAAACGGTGCCAACAATCGCCGATGATCGCACCCGGCGGCGCGCGGTCGAACGGCGGCACGGGCACGTCGAACGTGTAGAATTCGTACCCGGAATATGGTTCGGTTTTGCGCAAGTCCCAGAGCGGATCGGCTTTCGTTCGGTCGAGCGAAGCCCGCAACACGGGGCCGCTGCAACCGTAGTTGATGGCCATGTCGCGACCGAGCACGCCGACGCCCGCCGTGCGCTTCGCGAAGATATGATTGTCCGTCAGCATCGCGTGATATTCGGGGATGCGCGGCTTGAAGTATTCGAGGAACTTGCGGCAACGTTCGAGCCAGCCATCGGGCAAATCGTCGTGGGCACCACCGATCGTGAGGTAACTATAAGTGAGCCGCGCGCCACATGCATCTTCAAATAAATCGAGTATATGTTCGCGTTCGCGGAACGCATACAGAAACGGGCTGAAACTGCCGAGGTCGAGGCCGTACGCCCCCATGCCAACGAGGTGCGAAGCGATGCGGTTCAACTCGCAGATCAATACGCGCAACACTTGTGCTTTTTCGGGTATTACCATCCCACATAATTTTTCGACCGTCAACGAATAGCCGAGATTCATGTTCATCGCGGCGAGGTAATCCATTCGATCCGTGTAAGGGATAAATTGCAAGACAGTAACATTTTCGCCAATTTTCTCCGCGCAACGATGCAGGTAACCGAGGTGCGGAACGACATCGCGAACGACTTCGCCATCGGTGCGAATGACCAACCGCAACACGCCGTGCGTACTCGGATGTTGCGGTCCCATATTGATGAGCATCTCATCGGTCCGAACATCGAACTCGATCGTTTCTGTCGGCATGGATGAACCTTGTTGATTATGGATGGATACCGACACGCATACGCAGAGATAATAGCAAATCGTGTATGTCGGGCGGCACCCGGTCGTTCGCCGCTTGCCACGAACCGACGCTTATCGCGAAGTCGTTGTCAAGGTTGCCGGTCTTATGTGGCGGTAGGTATGTATAAGCTCGAAGTTGGCGGAATATCTCTTTACCAGAAAAATTCGCAACCCAGTCATCAGTTAGCAAATCGGTATGATACCTGACAATCGCCTCGTCGATGCGCCTCGAAGTTTCAACGACGGTTAATGAAAATGTCAATCGGGATGCGACTTGTTGAAACCAGGGCAAAGTCACAATATGGTTGACCGCTGTAGGAGGATCCACGATATCGAGCAAACTCGGCGATCTTGAAAATCCATCCGTAGCTTGGTGTCGAAGAGTTTTAAGAGTTTGTCGACAAGCCAGCCACGCGGGTTGTAGTTTTGCGAGTCGTTGTATTTCTGTCGTTACATCTGAACAGCTTCGATTTCTGGTATTGTATCGGGATGCCGTAAATGCATCGGCATCCAGTAGATAATTCTCGATCTCATGCCGTGGCAAATAGAAATTGTCAGCAGTGTTCCAACTCGCACGATTCGAGTAACCGAAATCGCGATCGAGGATTCCGAAGACGTGCTGAAACGCTGGTGAATTCTGTCGTGCTGCGGTCGCTAATGATGGAACGTGTTCGCCGCCATTAGCGACGAAGAAGGCAATATCAACGGGGCTTCTCCATGCCGCGCGGAGGTAATCGCGTGTGAGCGAATCTTCCACCCACAATACGATCCGACCCGCCTTGTAAAACGAATCGAGGTGCGCAGCGTCATTCATGCGACGACCAGCTTCGTTTCAGTAGACTTCCAGAATTGTGAACGTGGATCATCGTCGGCGACCAAAAAATGTCTTTGGTCAGAGTACACCGAATCATAAATCTGCGGTGAATGCGTCGCGATGATGAATTGCGCATTCGGCAAAAACCGTCGCATCTCGTGAAGGAGCGTTGCATGCCATTGCGGATCGAGGTGCAGTTCGGGTTCGTCGATGAAGATCACCTTAGAAAACTCCCTGGTTTGTAATAATGTGGCGAAAAATGCAAACAATTCGATCTGGCCAGAACTGAACTGATCGACTGAAATCCTACGCTGATTGTCGGTTAAATAGACATCAAATCCAGCTGACGCAATAACGCTGGCGGGTTCAATCGTGAATTGTGCGTTCGACGAAGGATAAAATTGCTGCCAGACGTTGCTCAACGCCTTAAGTTCGTACTCGAAATCATGTAACGGGTGACGATGTCCACCCATGAGTTCAAATGCTTTGAGATTGATCAGCCTTTGCTTGATGAAAGGGAGTCCATTCTCAATCCCGTAGTCGTTGGAAATAGGCAACGGTCCTACGAGCTTTGGTATCCGGTTCGATGAAATGTAGAGGTGAGGGATTGCATTTGCCGGGCTGATGGGCACTCCATCGATTGTCGCCGACACAGTGACGTAATCGATGTTATATCGGACATCCTGCTCCTGAACTTTGCCATCCGATTCGTTGAAATAGGTGATCGATATTGTCGCTTTTCGCGTTCTATCCCGAATCGCCTTTTGTCCCTTCGACCCCTTCAAGAGCGATTCCCCGCCCAAGGCGAGTACGCACGCCTCCAGCACGGCTGTCTTGCCGCTGCCGTTCGGACCGCCGATTACGACGATGTCGCTCGGGTGGCCTTGCGGATCCGTGAAATCGAGTTCCAGTTTGTCGATGCAACGAAAATTCTCGATCTTCACCGAACGGATACCGTGCGTCAATTTCGACATCGCTCGTCTCCTATCGCACTGCCGGTTTGGGGAAGGTCAGCTTGACGCGATCCTTCACGGTGTTCGGCGTCTCATCGGGTGGCTGTTCGTACGGCAAAGACTTCAAAAACGATACGAGATCGTCGAGTTCAGTCGGCTTGAGGTGGCTCGTTTTGCCGTGCTTGTCAGTCTTGTTGTGGATCGTCAGCACGGCGTGCAACGTCTTTGCGCGGCCATCGTGGAGGTACGGCCCGAGGCGGTAAACGCCCAACAGCGTCGGCGTGTCGAACTTCGGCCCGATCTTTTCGCGGGGGCCGTCGCCGGTGCCGATGTCGTGCAATTGGAACGGCTTCGTCAGCGTGCTATCGCTGAAATACGCTCCGCTATGGCAGGTGGCGCACTGCGTGGCCGAACTCGCGAAGATCGCCTTGCCGCGCTCGGCTTCTATGGTCAGTTTGCCTTCGCCTACCGCGTGGGGCGACAACCGGAACGGGAACGAATTCGTGTAAATCGCCAGCGAATCGAGGTCTTTCGACATACCGCGCGTCGTCTGTTCGAGTTCGGCGAACTCGGTGAAGCTCGTTCGCGGTTTCATTTGCCCCTCGGCGAGGCCGCGACCTTGCATCAACTTTCCGCGTACGGTGTACTCGAAATCTTGCACCTCATCGCGGTCGGCGGACCAGTGTAGCGGGTGCGTGTGGGCGAGGCCGAACAGGTGCGTGGTGCGGCGATCGCCTTCGGGGTTTTGCCAGATGCGGCCATCGCTCATGCCGTCCGGGTGGCACGACGAACAGGACACCCAACCGGTGCCGCCCATCGGTGCGCGAGCCGTCTGAAACAGTTCCTTGCCGCGTCGCCATTCGGCGGTGTGCGCCGGTTCGCACACGGTCACGCTGTCGAGTTTCCGCATTCGCGCGTCGTGGATTGTCACGGCATAATCGAGCGTGTTGTAAACGTACACTTCCTTGCCATCGGGCCGCACGGCGATGGCGCGCGGGTGCTTGCCGAGCCGTACGACCCCCGCCGATTCGATCTCGCGGTAATCGTCGTCGTACACTCGCGACACATTCATGTCGTTCGTTCCGGCGTAGATCGTGTAGAGGGTTTTGCCATCGGGGCTGAACGCGGATTCCCACGGGTTCGCGGTCACGTACACGCCGTTGTACGTGTCGAGTGCGAGCGAGCGGCGACGCTTTTCGCCGTCGGGTTTCGTCCATAAATCGCAGAACGAAATTTGCGGGAAGATCGATCCGCGAGCATCGAAATGCGTCACGCGGCTACGGATGTGCGAGAGGTACGCCTTCGGTCGCTTCGGGTGCAACACGACGTGCCGGGCGAGGTTATCCGATTCGTACCCGCCCCACGAATCGCTCACTTTGCCGCTCGCAATATCGACTGCAATGAGCTTCGAGGTGAAGAACTCGGTCACGTACAGCGTGGCTTCATCGTGGGAAATGGCGATGCCGCGGCAGTTGTCGCCGACTTTGAACGTCCGCAACACCCGCTTCCCCGCCACGTCGATTTCGCTGACGGTGCCGGGGTAATCGTGCGAGACGAAGGCGCGTTTACCGTCCTTCGTGGTGACGATGCCGTATGGTTCATCCGCCACGGTCAAAATGTGCGTGATGGCTTTTGCATTCGCATCGAAGAAGACTACACGGTCGTCGCCGTAGACCGTGACGAGGCCAACACTACCCGCCCACGCCGCTGCTTCGGGATGATCCCCGGCAGGCAGTTCGCAAATCTTCGTTCGCGTTGCGGTGTCCACAACCGTCACCGTTCCCGTGTCGGTGTTGGCAACGAGCAACCGCGAACCATCGGCGGAGACATCTAAAAGGGAACTCGCGGAACCGGCGAAGGCAGGCAGTGTGGCCGCCACGAACAACAGAAGCGAAGCGAATGAACGCATAATCGTATCTCGGAATCGTTGGATGAATCGCAGGGAATCGTTCGTTATTTCTTCGGCACCGTCCACAGGTGGAGCGTGTACTCTTCCGAGTCTTCGCCGGTGACCATTATCGTCTTCTCGGGCTTCCAGTCGCCGAGGGTGAAGCGGTGCGAGACGACGCGGGTGCCGGGTTTGAGCGTCTTCTTCAGCACCGGCTCGAGGAGCTTGCCGAGTTCGTCGCTCATGTACATCATCACGACAGTGGCGTCGGAGAGATCCTTGATATCGAGCACGTCGCCGAGGCGGATTTCGACTTTGTCATCGACTTTTGCATCCTTGGCTTTCTGCTTCGAATCCTTGATGCGTTCGGGGTCGAGATCGACGCCAACGCCCTTCTTCGCGCCGCCCGATTTGACCGCCGCAATCACGATCCGACCGTCGCCGCAACCGAGATCGTAAACGACGTCGTCCTTGCCGACGTTGGAGAGTTTCAGCATCGCCAGCACGATGTCGTTCGGCGTCGGCACGAAGCGAATCACGGCTTTATCGCTCGGATCTTGCTTCGTGAGATCGACCGTCGGCGACTCGCCGCCTTTGAACTGCACGGTCTTTTTCCGCGTGATCGTCGTGTAGTTATTCGGTGCGAACTTCACCGTGAAATCGTACTCGTAAAGCTTCCCCGCTTCGACGACTGGCAGATCGAATTCGCGCGATTTGCCAGTCGTTTTCATGACTTGCGCTTCGATGGTCAACTCGGCTTCGTCGCTCGGCACGATCACGGTCAGCGTCGGTTTGACGACCTTTTTCTCTTGTGCCGTCGCACTCGTGGCCGCGAAAGAGAGTAGCCCGATGAATAGGGCGAAACCAACGATTCGTACTCGCATGAGCATCGGCTCCCGCATGAAGGAAATTCCCGTTTCAGTCGTGCCACTGATTCTACACGAAACCGAACGAACGGGCTGCGGTTGTTCCAAGCCGTAATTTCGTCGTCAGAATCGACGTGTAGGGGTAGGGATGGCAGCCGTGGACGAACTCATCCATGAGTATCGTTTTGCTTCGGCGAACGGTCTTTGCAACCCATACACCGGCTGCTCTTGAAAGAAGAAATCAAAACGCTCCAATCCGGAGTCGGGATGACGCTCTGGTACTTGTGCAAGCTGCAATGGCACCTTCGCTCGGGATCGGTGCGAAAATGTGTCAGCGGTGATTGCTCGTGTCGCAGGTCTTGGATCAGTTCGAGATGTCGGCACCAAGTCATCTTCTCTCGTGAAATGGCTCGCCAGGAAAACCATTCGCGTTCGAGTGCCGGCAGTCTTTCTCGCGGCAATCCGAGTGAATCGAGGCAAAGGCCCGCCATGTCGCGAAGTTGCGTGTCCGTACGCTGGGCCAGGGAAGCGACTTCATCGGGCGGATTTGAAACTGCGTTCAGTGACCGATGTTGCTCGGTCTCCCCGGCGAGATGCTCCGCAATCCGTCGAATGTGACGCTCGTTTCCAATGCCGGATGCCAACGCCTCAACACTTCGGACGCGTTCGATGGCATCGGTAGGACGACCGCATGTGACCATCCAATCCGCTTGGAGCAGAATTGCTCGAACAACGCCTTCATCGCTACCGGCAACGCGGAACAAACCCTCGGCGTGTCGTAGTTGTTCGAGTCCGGCAGCCAATGTCGATTCCGACGGTGGGTTTCCTGGTTTGCCTGGTTGAGACCGCATGATCCGATCATACATGGCCCTTTCGATGAGGATGTTGACACGGTTCAGATTCGACTCAGCGATGAGTATCGGGTGTTGCAACCGTATGGCTTCCCGAACACACTCAGCCGACTCTTGATCCACCTCGCGATCCGCTTGAAATGCCTGTGTGACTTGTGCACATAAACTTGGGGTGGCGGCCCGCATCCCCATGTCCGCCCGCGCTCGTAACTGCGCAAGATTTTGAACGTGTACCGGATTCCCATCTGCGGCTTCGGCGTATAGCCGAACGAGCCGCGCTCGCAACTTCAATGACTCGCAGGCATCCGGATCGGATAGGATTCTTCCGACCACTATTTTCAGTTCGTTCGCAACCGCTGTGCGATTCGCTACGTCCCGGGTTCCGATATGGTCCCATCGGAGCCTGTCGAGTCGGAGTTGGAGGGAGATCGGACCAGGCGATTCCGACTCGAGTTGGAGTTGTCGGGCACGCATCTGTTGATTGTCGATACGGCCCAAACAGTAATCGCAATCGTTGAGCAAAGCGTCGAGCATGTAGCGGTCTATGGCATTGAAACTGTCGCGATTCACCGCTGCTCGGCCGAGTTCTGCCCTGGCGGAGAAATTGTCTCCCAGGCTGTGAGCGGCATACCCGGTAACGAGTCGCACCCGCGGTTCAGATGCTCTTTCCGCAGGCAACATACGAATCAATTCGCGTACCGGAGTCGCGTAACCAGCCGCGACCAATGCTAGCCCCGAATTCGTTATCCACTCGTAGGCCTGCTGACCGGTCATTGCCTTCAGCGATCCCGAGTCGATGCGGAGGGTGATCGGCTCCGCCGAAGCTGTTTGTGCTAATTGGTCGTGAGTCTGTCGGTGAAGTTGCCCTTCCCGCATGATTCGCTCGAAGACAGAATCCCAACTTGTGGAACTCAGCAATTCGCGAAATCGAAGCGTAATACTCCCTTGATTGATCCATTCTGGGTTTTCTTGATGCAGTCGCCGTGCTTCGTCTCGAGCCCAGATATACCGGAACTCCTTCCGTGGAGCGATCCACACCACATAGAGAGGTGATGGGCCGTTCAGCAAATAATTCAAATTGCTGACAGCGACGGGAAGCGATAACGAGCCGTCTACATTCAGGTCGGCGGCATCGGTGGATTTGAGTTGTACCTGTGAACGGACATTCGTGAAGCCGGCTGGAACTTTGAGTTCGAGCGACCCATCGACACCTTTGTCATCCGTCCGCTCGTCGCGAAACAGGAAACGCTCACTCGGGATTGCCACTCGGAATTCTGTGAGGCTTTCTTGCTGGAGGTCATCGTTGCGGTCGCCTTTCGGCAACGGTCCCATGTTTTGTTCTGCTGGATTCACAGATTCTCCAATGAGTTCTGGTTTTCAGACCCCTTCTAATTTCAGTTCATCCGCCCCGCCCACCTCGCAATTGGCACGAAGCCCCCGAAGTCTCCCCTATCATATCGGTACACCCGCACACACTGGAAGCTACCGTGGAACCGAACTCGCTCGTGCCGTCGTTGCTCGCGCACTCGAACTACTTGCTATCGCTCTGGGTGGTGCATTTGCTGGCGTCGTTCGCGCTCATCCTGATAATCGCGGCGCGGCCGACACTCCGGGCGGATGCAGTGGCGATGCGGTTCGTGCTGCTTGCCTACATCGGGTTCGCGATCACACACCTAATGTGTATGCAATGGGTGCTGAAGCAGTGGGGCGTGCTCGCCGAGTTGTTGCGAGACCGACTCTCGCCCGATCAACTGCTGAAAATGACCGGCTCCGGCCTGACCGAATCGCCCGATTTCATCTGGGTCGTACCATTCCACTTGCTCGCGGATGCGTTCGTGATCACCGCGATCCGCAAGTTGTCCAAGAACGCGGTAGTCGGAACATCACTCTAAAACCGCAGGCGCATTCCCTTCAGGCGTGCGACGGTTTCGGCCATCAGTGCGTCTTCTTCGGCTTCATCTTTAGCGATGTACGTCACCGAAAATCGCAGGAACGCGCCCGCATCGTCCCACGGCACGCAACAGACGCTCTGTTCGTGAATGAGATACTGGCTCGCGTCTTCGGCATTCGCGAAACTGCGTTCGCCCGCCCCCTTCGGCGATGCGGTGTAGAGGAAATACGTGCCGCCGGGCATCTCGCACTGGAAGCCCGTCGCATGCAGGGCGGCGACTAACTTGCGGAGGCGACGCTCGTACTTCACCTGGATGGCGATGGGGATGTTCGGGTTACGCAGTGCGGCGGCGGCGGCGTGTTGTGTGGCCATGAACTGCCCGCTGTCGCTGTTATCTTTCACGTCGGCGTAGGCCTGCACGATCTTCGCGTGACCGGCCACGAAGCCCATCCGCCAGCCGATCATATTGAAACCCTTGCTCATCGAATGGACTTCGACGCCGACCTCTTTCGCGCCATCGATTTGCAAGAAGCTGAGCGGCTCGCTCCGATAACTGAGCAAAATGTGCGCAGCATCTTGAACGACGACGACTTGATTCTTCTGCGCGAAATCGACGACGCGACGATAGAAATCGCGAGTCGCCACCGCCCCCGTCGGGCTGTTCGGGTAGTTGATGACGAGCAACTTCGCTCGCTTTTTAATGTCGTCCGGGATGCCGTCGAGGTCCGGGAGGAAGCCGTTTTCCTTCTTGAGCAGTAGGCGATGCACTTCGCCGCCGAGGTAGCGCGTCCAGGTGCCGGCCACGGGGTAGCCGGGTGCGGTCATTAGCGTAACGTCGCCGGGGTTGATGAAGCACGCGGGGAGCATCGCGTAGGCGGGCTTCGAGCCGATGCAGTGACAGACCTCCGTCACGGGGTCGAGGGTCACGCCGAACCGCTGCTGCATGAATGCAGCCGCGGCTTCCTTGTAGTTGGCGATGCCGTTATCGGCGTAGCCGCGATTCTCGACCTTATCGACTTCGGATTTCATCGAAGTGCGAACGCTGGCGTCGGCCATGTCGTCGTTTTCGCCGATGCCGAAGTCGAGCAATTGCCGCTCCGGGTGTTCGGCCATCGCTTGCCGTTTCGCGCGTTTGATCTTCTCGAATTTGTAAATCTCGTTCGATTTGCCGTAGTTCGCGCCACCGATGCGGTCGGCGAATAAATTCTGAAACCAAGGGTCGGCAGCCACGCTGTTGCTCCGGTGTTGAGGAGAGTTCGTCGTCGTATTGTTGTAGCAGCCGAGGTGAGTGTGGGATAGAATTTGAGGAATAGTAGTTAAGAGTTACGAGTGGATAGTTGTTCGATCGGGAGACCATTCCACATGAGCATTCTGGTTCAACCGCCGCCGGTGCGTTTGGGTGTGGCCGCGTTCTACGAACGGTACGGCCAGCAGCGTTACGAACTCGTCCGGGGTCTACCCGTGGAGGTTGCGATGCCCGGTGCGAGACACGGCAAAATCTGCTATCGCCTCGCGATGTCGCTCGGTGGCTTCATCGACGCCAACCAACTCGGGCACATCTTGCTGAACGACACGTTTGTCGTGTTGCGTCGCGATCCGGATACAGTTCGTGGGCCGGATGTGTGCTTCGTCAGTTACGCGCGATTACCGCATGGCCCCGTGCCCGATGGGCCGCTGGAAGTGATACCGGAACTCGTGGTCGAAGTGCGTTCGCCATCGGATCGTTGGACGCAAGTCACGCAAAAAGCCACAGAGTATTTGCAAGCGGGCGTGTCGATCGCGATCGTCATCGACCCGAGTACCGAATCGGTCACCGTCTATCGCCCCGACGCCCGCCAACAAATTTTCGAGCGAGAGCAAACGCTCGTTATCGAAGACTTGCTACCAGGCTTCACGCTACGAGTTGGCGAACTTTTCGTGTAGTTGCACTATCCACTCGCAACTCATCACTAACAACTATTTACGCCACCGCGCAGACGACTGAGTAGCCGCGGTTCTCGATAACGTCGCATTCGCCGAACGACTCGAATATCAGCGGCACGACGGCAGTTGGCATCTTGGTGACGATGTAAAAGCGGCCGCCGGTTTTGAGCAAATCGCGCGAGCCTTGCACGAACAACCGGGCGACCATCGAGTCGCCGTAGTAGGGCGGATTGGCCAGCACGACATCGAACGTGCTCATGCCCAGCCCTTCGAGTTTCGCCGACTCGACGATGGTGTAGTCGGTCAGGCCGTTCGCTTTCGCGTTGATGTCGCTGAGCTGCGTGGCACGTAAATTACTGTCGATGAAGGTGACTTTGCCCTTCGGACCGGCCTTCGACGCGGCGAGGCAACCGACGGCCCCGGCCCCACTGCCGAGGTCGAGGATGTGGTCGCCGGCACGAATGTCGGCGACTTCCAGGAGCGCCCGCGAGCCACTATCCATTCGCCCGTAGCTGAAAATGCCGGGCCGCGTCAGGAAGTCCATCGAGGGACCGCCGTCGCCGTGCTTCGCGTGGAAATTCACTTCGTGTCGGCGGCGCGGGCGGTCGTCGGCCACCTTCGTGCTGAAGAACGCGATGCCGTGTTCGGTCGATGGCGTCTGCCCGCATTTACCGAACATCTTCTTGTGCAACTTCGCGAACTGCGTGTCTTTCTCGTACTCGGACAGTGTCAGGAACAGCCCGCCAGGTTGCAAGACATGGTAGCCTTGCTCGAGCATATCGAGTTTCAGTTCGCGGTCGGCATACGCCCCGGCAGGTAGGATCACCGTCTGGAACTTTTGCGGTAAGTCCCACAAGTCCGGTGCTAAAACGACCTCGGCGACGACCTCGCGCTCGATGAGTTCTTCCTTCAGCCTTTCGGCGGGGAAGTGATCCATCTGGAAGCAGGTGATGTCCATTCCAGGCAGCGCCGCGACGAGGTGCGAGATCGGCCGCGGGGCACCGAGGGCGATGCAAACGGGCGACTTCACCCGCTCGGCAACGGTGGCAAATAACTCGGTCAGATAGCGCATAGTACACTCGGAAAAGAACGAGCCACGGGAGACACCCGTGGCTCAAAGGTCGATTGTATCGTTCGTTCGCAATCAGTCGTCTTCTTCGTCGTCTTCGATTTCCTCGTCGTCGGTCGCACCTTCAACTTCGGCGAAGCCCGCAATCACCTTCGGGTTACGCAACATCGCGATGGCGAAGATGCCGACTAACAGCGGCAAGATGCCGAGGACCGCACCGGTGAGCGCCCACGTGTACGATTCGAGGTTCTGCATTCGGCTCGCCCCGAGGCAGATCAATCCGCCCCAGACGATCAGCAAGATGCCGAGGAGAATCCAGACCGCTTGTTCCATGATTTCGTCTTCGCTCGCCGAAACTTCCGTAAAGACCAACGGCCAGATCGCCCATAACGTAAGCACGATGCCGATCAGGATCGTGAACCCGCCTTCGGCCACGAGCAAGTTCGATGGCATGACGAGTAGCGACATCGCCGGGCCACGGTCGCTCCGCTTGCTCTTGTCGACTTGGCCATCGAACTTGACTTTCTTCTTCGCTTCGGCCTGTTCTACGGTGTCTTCTTCGTTGATGACTCCGTACGGGTTGATGTCGTTATCGTCGTCGACGGCGGGTTTCTTGCCCGGTGCAGGTGCGGGTGCCGGGGCTTGCACTTCCACCGGCTTCGGTACGAATGCCGTCGAACACTGTTTGCAGCGGATCTTCTTGCCCGGTGGCGGGGCCGCGTTCGATTTCAGTTCCGCTTCGCAACCCGGGCACTTGTAAACGAACATGAATGATACTCCCGGCTCGTAGGGTATAGATTTCGCTATCTTATCCCGAGACTACGGCTTCTGCCAGACGCTAAGTGTCGCCGATTGTCCGAGCACGCGCACGCGCAACTGGCGCGATGGCACCCAGTCGTACGGTTTCAGCGCGCTTCTCAACGCATCTTGATCGGCGACGAGTAGCACCGCACGCCCTTCGGGTTTCAGTACGCGGTTCCATTCGCGTGCCAGTCCCTTATACAACGCCGGGATCTCTTCGGGCGTCAGAATTTGTTCGCCGAACGGCGGGTTCGAGATTACGCGATCGACCGTTTCCGAAGCGAGTGGCAACGCGACGGCGTTCCAACGTGCCAGGTGCGTCGGCCCGAGTCGCTCGAGGTTTTCCCGCGTGCAATACACCGCTTGCGGGTCGATGTCGCCGCCGATCACCGTCACAATCCCCGCCTTGCGTTGGCGCGACAATTCGATCTGCTCGGCGAGAATCGTCCCCGCGCCGCACATCGGATCGAGCACCACCATATCCGGTGCGGCCGCAGCAAGTCGCACCATTGCGGCGGCGAGTGTCGGCCGCAACGAGGCCGCAACGTGTTCCAGTTTGTACGTCCGGTGACGCATCGTGCGATCCGACAACCGCAGCCCGCACATCGCGACTTTACCGTCGATCTTGAGCCAGATTTCGAGCCAGGCGTTCTCTTCGGCGGGCACCCAGTTCGGCGGAATCTTCCCCGCCAACCCGTCGGCCATCGCATCGAGCGCATCGACGCGGCGGTAGCCGTGCTCGCCCTGCATCTGGCAAACGAGGTGGAACGTCGGTTTCGGTTTCGGCATCCCACGAATCGAGTGGTGAATTGCGAACAGCTGATTCCAATCCGGAATTTTCGCCGTCCATTGCGAGATCAGTTTCAAGTCCGACGACTTGTAAGTCAGCGTATCGGACCCCCACGCGAGCAAGTACACATCCTCGGTCGTGCGCAGTTTCACGACGTCGGGCGTGATCTCGTTCAGGCGAAACACCGTGATCCCGCGTGCCGTCTTCTTGACTTCTGCCCCGAGATCGCGCGTCAGTTCGTCGGCCACCACCGGCTCGAGTCCGGGGTGCAGCATCGCATACAAAGGCGGTGGCGGTTTCGGCGGATTTTTCTTGCGAGACATAGTTGCGACCGTAGAGGCACCCTCCCTACGCAAGTCGCGCAGACGCGGTGTGAACGGGTAATATACGTTTTTCAAACATGAAGGCTCTTCGGTCGAGCGAAGGACGCGATGCGCCACTCGCGCGGCGCACGGGACGTGCGAAACCAGCAACGTCTACTTCCGCGTCGCGGTCGGTTTCGTTGCGGCGGTGTCGTTTGACGCAACCAAAAAGTAGCTGCCGACGGCAATGATTGCCAGCACGCCCATTGCGAGGATCGCGGGCAATAAGCCGGAGGCTTTCGCGATCGGCTTCGGTTGGTTCACGCCGAACATTGCGGCCATCTTTTTCTCGGTGGCGGCATCGACTAGCTCGGTGTCGGACCAACTCGGCTCGAGCGGTAGCATTGCGAAAACGGGGTTCGGTTCCGCTGGCAGTGCAGCCCGACCGGGTAGCGTTTCCTGAAGAGCGTTGGCAACCGTTGGCTGGTTCGCGCCCGATGGCGATTGCGAGGCACCCGATTGCGTGCCGAGTTGCACTGCCGAGCCACTCGGTTGATGGCTGTGGAACAATCGCGAGCCGCCGGAAACGGGGCCGTTGCCGCCCCAACTGTTGAAACTCACACCTGTGCTTGGCGAATTGATACCGCCGTTCGATTCGGGGAAGTCTTCCGATAGCGGGATCGATGCCCCGAGCCGTGCCCACGGCGACAGCGCTTCCATCGCTTCGCGGGCGCTCCGGTAGCGATCTTCGATCTTCTTCGCCATCAATTTTTGCACGACGGCCGAAAGCTCCATCGGCACCTCGGCGTTGACGATGTGCAGTGGCGTGGCCTCTTTCACTGCGTGGCTAATCAGCTTCTGCGAAATTTTGCCACCGTGGAACGGCGCTTGGCCCGCAAGCAAATAGTACGCGGTGCAGCCGAGCGAGTAGAGGTCGGCGCGGGCATCGACCGTCGAGGAATTCACCGCTTGTTCGGGTGCGAGATAGTCGGCGGTACCGACGATCTTGGCCCCTTCGCCGCGAGTGAGTGCGTCGTCGTCGAGTTCGGATCGCACGAGGCCGAGGTCCAGAATGCGGACGACACCAGTGCGGTCGAGCAGCAGGTTCGCGGGCTTAATGTCGCGGTGAATCAGCGAGCGATCGTGGACGGCGGTCAGCCCGCTAGCCACCTGCCAAATGTAGTTCGCCGCGCGTTGGGGCGTAATCCGGCCACGGCGGGCGATGAGGTCGTGCAGCGTCACGCCGTCGATATATTCCATGACGAGGTACGCCACGTCGCCGTCCATTTCGAGGTCGAACGCACGCACGAGGTTCGGGTGTTCGAGTAGTGCCGCCGCTCGCGATTCCCGCAAGAATCGCTCGCGAGCAAACGCATTCCCGGATCGATCCGGCGGCAGCACTTTCAAGGCCACGCGGCGCTTCATACTCGTGTGTTCGGCTAAATAAACTTGGCCCATGCCACCCATGCCGATGCGGTCGAGCAGGCGGTATTTCCCTAGCACGAAGCCACGGTGGCGGCCGCGCAACAGTTGCTCGGCCTGAAATTTCGTTAGCAATCCATCGGCTTGCAAAGTCAGTACGACGAGCGCCGGCGTATCGAGTTCTGGGTGCGATGCCAGAACCGCATCGATTTGCGCATCGGATAACAACTGGCTTTTGCGAATGATGTCGAACAAATCGGGTGCAGTGGTCGGTGCGGCCATGGGATGTCCAGATTCTGCGTGAAATCGATTGCAAAAACTAAAGAATACAAGTGAACGAAGAATAGTTTCGGATTCGCGTCGCGATGCGCAATTATTCAGCATATTCCGCAAAGTTTCGCCGCGATGCCTGAGTTTCCGACGCTGCACTGTCGGCTTCTCGCGGGCAGCCAATTCTGTGAGCGGGCCACATGAAAATGCTATCGCGTGAAACGAAAAAACGCCTGTCAAAGAAATTCCTCCGACAAGCGTTACGGTCCGAATTGAGGCAATTGACATGAATCGAGCGGAGCACGGCCCAAATTGCGACGAATTTTGGCACGGTTCAAAACCCGGTTGCAGTTTTACCAAATAAGACCACTAAAAATTTGGTTCCGGCGTGATTGGAATTGGGCGAAATCGGACGTAAGTCGTTGGTGTGTTAGGTTGGTTCCGAAATTCGGCAATGAGTCCACGGATGGGTGGGTGGGTAAGTGGTGGAATCATTCCCTGCTACCCAAAATCGCCGCAATTGAAACCAAGCTCATAATAAGTTTTCAGTTAAGAGTTGTGAGTTGTGAGTTGGTTACGGGAACAGGCCGCGTTTTTGTTTTTCGAGAGCGACTTTCTTGATGCCGAGGGTGAGTGCGGCGGTTCGCATCGTCATGTTCTCGGATTTCGCCAAATTGCGGACGCGGTGGAACGCCCCGAGCATCAACTCGCGGAGTTTCTCGTTGACTTGCACGTCGCTCCACATCAGTTGTTGAATGTCTTGCACCCACTCGAAATACGAGACCGTGACGCCACCCGCGTTGCAGAGCACGTCGGGAATCACGAAGATGTCGGTTTCGGCGATGATCGCGTCGGCCTCGGGCGTCGTTGGGCCGTTGGCCCCTTCGGCGAGAATGCGACAGCGCAACTTACCGGCATTCTCCTTGTCGATAACGCGCTCCATCGCGGCCGGTACCAGCACCGTACACGGCATCGCGAGTAGCTCTTCCATTGTAATCGGTTCGGAGCCGGGGAAGCCGACCATCGACTTCTTCGGGTTCGCTGCCGCATACTCCAACATCAACGGAACATCGAGGCCATTGGGGTTGTGAATCGCCCCGTATCGGTCGCCGACCGCGAGTACTTTCGTACCGATGCGGTGCAGTTCCTCGCAAGTGACCGTGCCCACGTTGCCGAACCCTTGCACGACGGCGGTGGCTTGTGTCGGCGGAATTTGCAGTTCCGTCAGGGCTTCGCGAATGCAATAGACGACGCCGCGACCGGTGGCCTCGCGCCGTCCGACGCAGCCGCCGAGTTCGACCGGTTTGCCGGTGACGATCTCGGGGCAGGCGTGGCCGATCTTCATCGAATACGTGTCGTAAATCCAGGCCATCGTCTGTTCGTCGGTGCCCATATCGGGGGCCATCACGTCGGTTCGCGGACCGATAATCGAAAGGACTTCCTCGGTGAAGCGGCGCGTCAGGCGTTCTTTTTCGCCGATGCTGAGTAGCGCGGGGTCGCACGCGATACCTCCCTTCGCGCCGCCGTACGGCAGGTTCATAAGCGCGCACTTCCAACTCATCCACATCGCCAACGCTGCGACTTCGCCGATCTCGACGTGCGGAGCATACCGCAGGCCGCCTTTGCTCGCGCCGCTCGTTAAAGAGTGTTGCACGCGATAGCCGATGAACACGCGGATACTCTGATCGTCCATGCGTACGGGAATGCTCACGACGAGCGACCGTTTCGGCATCATGAGACGTTCGACGATGCCTTTATCGAGGTTAATGCGTTCGGCGACGGTGCGAAGTTGCTCGCACGCCATGCGGTACGTCGGATTCGTTTCGAAGAGATTCGTACTCATCGGCAACCTTCCTGTCACTCGAGTTTGATTTGATCGATGGAGTAGAGCGCCGCACGCGGATCGTTAGTGGTATGCGTGTCCGGGGGCGTCGCCTGGAAGTTCACAGTATGCCGTCCCGGTGGAACGACGAACGTGCGTTCGATGGGCACGCTGTTTTTGGTGATCGGTGAATTATCGACGCTGAAATCGTCGGTCCAAAGCTCGCCGCCGCGAATGCTCAACGCCATCGGGGTTTTGCAGATCGTCCGCAGGTGAAATCGCGCCTTCACGGTGACGGTTTCGGCAGTCGGGTTCACGAAGATCGCGATGGCGGATTTGTTGCCCCAGCGTTTGCGGTTCTCGTAGCCGGGTTCCTCGAAGCTCGCGAAACCGTGTAGCCAGAGGATCACCACGCGGTTGAGTTCGGTCTGCGTACGATGTTCCCAACCGCCTGGGCCGTGCTGCGAACGCAACCAATTCCGGTGGTCGCGAATGTCGAAGAAGATCTGATTGCCATCGGCGTGGACGACCTGCCGAGCGCCGCCGAGCGAACGACGAAGCTGCGCGAGAAGCAGATCCGCCCGACCGGGACTATATCCGCGTTTATCGATGAACAATCCCTCGAAGCCTGCCGCCGCGAGGTGTTCGAGCATCAGTTCCGGTGGGAGCGCAGTCGTTTGGCGATACCATTCGTCGGTTTCGCGGCCCTTCATGCAGCCGAAACTCCAACGGATGTTGGTCGTGTGCATGTAGCCGCGGGCATGTTCGTAGCTGGCGAGTTGGTGCGTCGGGGGCGATTCCGGCCACTGAACGAACGGCAATTGGAAAATCATCGGCTGCTCGCCAGGCGTCTCCGGCTTCAGAATGCCTTCGACCGCACCGAAGAATTCGCCGTCCGCTCGGAAGCGGTCTTGCGTGACCACGAGCCGCGCCAACCCATCTTCTTGGCCCCAATCGTAGGGGAGTTGATCCCACGTTCCGAGGCCGCCGATCGCGATCCAGAATCCGACCGCACCCGCCCTCGCGATGCGATCCGAGGATTTCCGAGCCAGCCAACCCTTCAAAAATCGAGCCGCCGTTTCCAACCAGATCAGCACCGCGAACAGGCAGAAGTAAACGAGGTAAATTGCGATGCGGTTGTAGCAGCGGACCTGCGGCGAGATGGCGAGGTTAAAGAGCGCGCCGAAGCCACCGAGCGTGCCGATGAGTACGCCGAAAACGGTGAGTGCGGTCAGCTCCGCGTACGGCGATTCGCGCTTCAACGGCAGTACCGTTCTCGCCATCAGCATCATGAAGCCGATCGAGGCCAAGAGGCCGAGCGAATAGCGTTCCGAAAAACTCTGCACGGGGCGAAGGAATGTGTTGTAACGGGCCTTCAGTTTCGCGAATGGGCGGAGCGGGTGATCCTCGATCGGCAACAGTAGCTGCGCGATTTTCATGCCGTAGTATTCGGCTTCTTCCGCGAACCGCTCGGTCGGAGCCGTGTGGCGACCGAAGCGATATTGATAGTAAAACGTCGGCAAATGGTGCGCCACACCGATCGCCGTGATGACGCCGATGAGCAACCCCGCCGAGATCATCGGCTTCACGGTTCGCATCGCGACCCAAGCATACAGTCCCGCCCCGAGCAACAGCCCACAACCGAAGAACGCATAATACGCCCCACCCGACGCCGTCCCAATCGCGATCGGGATGGCGAGGATTGTCGTACGATCTGCGAGGCGGAATCGACGCTCGCCGGTGGCATTCACGGGAAAGAACGGCACCCTTCCCCGCGCGATCCAGAGGATAATCATCAGCGTCGGCGGGATGAAAAAATACGCGGAGAGGAAGTAATGACTCTGCCCGCGGAACTGATGGAACGGTGTCGTCGCGTACAGGATTCCGCCGACGACCGACGCGGGGAAGCCGAGGCCGAAGTGACGAAACACGCCCATCGCCAACAGCGCGGCCAACGGGTAACCGAGCAAAAAATAGAGATTGAACGTCAGCGTGGCATTCGAGAACAACTGGCCGATCACCCAGATCAACGCGAAGTGCAGGTGGTCGATCACGGGGAAGTCGTGCATTTCCTGAATGCCCGGCGCGCCGAGCCGATCCGTTCGCCAGTGACTGCCGCGTTCGAGCGTCGCCTTCACCATCGGCATAATCAACAGCGAATCTTCGTCGTAATGGAACGGGATTCGCAGGTCGGTCGTATCGACGCGGTAACCGATGAGCGCCACCGTAAGGCTGAGTGTGGCCGCGAGCAAATACCATGCGAACCGCGTAAACGACCGGGAAACCGGGGCTGCGGTCAATGGGAGAGAATCACCCATGGGCGAACGAATCCTCAGTGCGGGTGGTCCTGCGTCGTGCGGAAAAGCTATCTATTTCATCGTACGAGTTGCCCGTAGGCAAGCACGCCGGACGCGGTTACGATTCAGCGAATTCCTCACGAACTTATCGGTAAACCCCCACGATGAACGCAACCCCTCCCACGTCTACCGCACTGATCGTCGGTTGCGGCTATCTCGGCAGTCGGGTCGCAACGGCGTGGGTGGCCAGCGGCCGGCGCGTTTTTGCACTCACGCGATCTCGCAGTGCCGAACTCGCCGCACTCGGCATCGAACCCATCGTTAGCGACGTGTTAGACCCCGACAGTTTGAAGCACCTCCCCGAAGTCGGCGTGGTGCTTTACGCCGTCGGTATGGATCGCCGCGCGGGCCGATCGATGCGCGATGTCTACGTGCAAGGTCTGGAAAACGTGCTGAAAGTCGTGCGCTGTGCCGGACCGATCCTTTACGTCAGCAGTACGGGTGTCTACGGGCAAACCGATGGCGAATGGGTCGATGAAACCAGCGAGACGAACCCGCTCGAAGAATCCGGAAAGGTCGTTCTCGACGCGGAAGCGATGTTGCGCAGATGTCGGCCGGATGCGGTCGTGTTGCGTTTCGCGGGCATTTATGGTCCGGATCGCGTGCTGCGAAAGCAGGCGTTATCGAACGGCGAACCGCTCGTCGGCGATGCCGAGAAGTGGCTGAACCTGATCCACGTTCACGATGGCCGCGATGCGGTCATGGCTGCGGAGGTGAAGGCCCGCCCCGGTGAGACGTATCTGATTGCCGACGACGAACCGGTGCCGCGCCTCGCGTTTTACACGGAGGCCGCCGAGATTCTCGGCGCGCCACCCGCCGCATTCGTCTCGTCGCCGACAACCGCAAAAGAAGCGAACCGCCGCATCCGAAACGCCAAAGCGAAACGGGAACTCGGCTTCACGCCGACGTTCCCAACATACCGCGAAGGACTGCGCCACGCGATCGGTGAGAGTCGGTAAATTTTAGACAGGATTCACACGATGTACAGGATTAACGAAGTGATCGACTCTCTTCATAAATCCTGTTTAATCCTGCAAATCCTGTCGAAAAATACGATTTGGCTTTCACTCCGACTGACGCAAGCGGCGGAAGCGTCTTTGGCAAATCCAAAATGCGATGACGTTGAAAACGAGCCAGATTGTTAAGCTGAGCAGGGGCAGGAGCCAGCAACTGTTTGCCGTTCGATCGAACGGCGAAAGTTCGCGATGCTCGAAATTAAACAGTGGCAGCCAGCCGACCATGAACGACGGCGTCAGCGAGTAAAAGAAATCGATCGTGGCATCCATCGAATTCGGATCGCTTTTCACGCGGAATAACGAGAGCGGGATCATGCTAATTGCACCGACGAAAGCCCAAAACCCGCCTGCGAAAAAGGCAGTCGATAAAAGCGTGAGGACGCCGGCGATCATCGAGTTGCGTGCAATCATCGAGCAGAACAGCCCGATCCAACTGAAAGCAGAGACGTAGAGCGCGAGCGAGAGGATCATCAGCGGGAGCATCTCGGGGCGAACGCCGCCCACCGCTAGGCCCATCGACCAGATGATCGCAAACGCGAAGTAAATTCGCCGCATCCCGAGTACGCAACCCCACCACTTGCCCCACAAGATTTCATCTGACGATAGTGGCGTGCTAATCAGGCTGACCCACGAATCTTTATCTCGCTCGCCGGAGATCGTGCCTGCCGCTCGCATACTCACCACGAAGAACATCAGCGTCGCGACGATGCCAGACGAGACTCGCACCCAACGGTTGATATTGATCGCGAACTCGTGCCACTGGTCGCTGAAATCCCAGTTTCCCCGCCTCCAGGTGGGTTGGTAGATGAAATCACTCCAAATGATGATGCCTACGGGCACGAAGATCAGCACGCCGATGATGCTCACGATGATTCGCCCGATGCAACCCATCCGAGAGTTGGCTTCGACGAAGACCTCGCGCCAAAACACGGGATTGTTGCCGATCTCCGGATACTCCTTCGTCGATTCGTTCACGACCGCCGTTTCAGACTTGCCTGCTTTCGTCTTCAATTTGCGAGTTTTGGACTTCGTCGAGCCTTGCGGGCCATAACTCTGGTTGAGCGTGACCGCCCGCAACCGCAAGATCGCGTGGCCGAGAAACAACGAACCGAAGAGGGACCAAAACATCGTAAATTCGCGAAGCAGAACGCCCGGATTATTTTGAAGTCCTACCCGCCCACCGACTTGAACGAGGAACAAATTCCAGAGGATGTTCCCCGATGCAAACGATGTGCAAAAGTCGATAAAACAGATGCTCCAACCGAATATTGAAACCGTTTCGCTGAAGTATGTTGGCCCACCTGTCGTAGATACGATCACGAGCAATACCAGCATGTACGACCCGATCACGTAGGCAATGTAGCCCACGAGTGTCAGCAAGATGGCATCGCGGGCTTTCCGCATCATCGTCGACATCCAGATTGCCACCGCCGAAAGACTGATAACCGTGACGACTGTAGCCACGAAGGAAGCAATCAGTTGCTCCGGATCGACGCCGCCGAAGAGTTGTACGAGCGCGAGTAATGGCAGCCCCGCCAAGACGAACGTGAGCAGCCACATGACGCGAACGATCAGTTTGCCGAACAAGATTTCGCGGTTGCGCAGATCCGTTGCGAGCAAGAATTCCAGCGTCTTTCGCTCTTTCTCGATTGCGATCGCCCCGCCGACGTAGACCGGCGTGAGTAGCACGACCACGACGTATTGAATCGACGCGAAGACGTGAAAAAACTCGGTGCCGAACTGCGCGAGTTCGCCGGTGCCGATGATCGTCTTGTTGCCATCGTCGACCCAACCCGTGTACATCATCGTCAGCACGCAGCCAACGGTAAAGACGTAGAGACCCCGGAACAGAATCGTCGAACGTTGCCGCCCCGTTCGAATGAGTTCGTAGAAGAATACGGGGCCGAACAGGCCGCGAACGACCGGCCACGCGGCGACGAACAATAGCAATAGCCAACCGAGCGCGTACGCGACGCTTTCGCCGACGCTGGCCCGCCGCGCCATCCGCCAGATGCCAACGCCGATGAGCAACCACGCGATGAAACCGACGAGCGCGATCCATTCGCTACGGCTCCCCGACCAGCCGAACGTGCGACCGAACCAACTGACTCTGCCCGTTGAATTCATGCGATCATCCGTGTCAGTTGATGGAGACTTCGTAACAGTGTAACCGCAACCGTGCCGAAGGGCCGCGATTTTTCTGGGAATAGATCGGCTCGTTGCGTATCAATACCAGTGCGATGTACGTTCCCGTTCGGGATGTATCGCAGACTCACTGGTCCATTTGAAGGGGACTCTCCCATGATTCGTAAATTCGTCCTAGGGCTGGGTACATGTGCGATTGCGTTCCTCGCAGTCGGATGCGACAACAAAACCGCATCGGTGGCCCCGAGCGGGCCTACCCCAGGGGACATGGAGAAGATGAGAAGCCAGAGCATGGCACAAGGTGCCAACGCCGTGGGCGCAGCAATGGATCCCGCCGCGCTGACGAAGTCGGTCGAAGACGCATTGCCGAAGATCGAAGAGAAGATCAAGGGCATGACTGGCGACAAAGCCAAATCGGCGTCCGACCTGCTCGCAAACGTCAAAAAGATGTTCGACGAGTTGAAGACGAATCCAAAAGAAAAGATGAAGGAAGTCGGCGCGCTGCTGACCACGAAGCTGGCTGAACTCAAGACGATGGTCGGCCTGTAAATCGTCGACGCGAATCGAATGCGAGCCTGGGAAAACCCCAGGCTCGTTTCGTTTCCGCCATCACACCAACTTCAAACCGATTCGCGACGGCACGGAGCGTGGCGTGGGGATCGCTCGTCCCGTCGAACCGCTCGTTTCGGTCGTTTGCACGGTGCCGAAGAGCGTGAAGCCGCTCGCGTTGTCGATGTGGACTTGTAGCGTTTGGCCGATGAGCCGGTCGGTGCCTTCAAACACCACGATGTGATCGGTCATCGCCCGCCCCGTGTACTGCTTGATCAGTCCATCCGAGCGTTCGCCGTGGCGACTGAGGCCTTCGACGAGGACTTCGAGGGTCTGGCCGATCTTCGCACGATGATCGACGAGGCAGTTCGCGTTTTGCACGAACAGCAGGTCGTTGTTGCGGCGTTTTTTCACCTCTTCGGGGATGTCGTCCGGGTAGCGTTCCATCGCCTTGGTGCCGGGGCGTTCGCTGTACTTGAAGATGAACGAGTTCTTGAACTTCGACTCGTGGACGAGGTCCATCGTCTTCTGGAAACTCTCCTCGGTTTCGCCGCAAAACCCGACGATGAAGTCCGACGACACCGCCACGCCCGGCACCTTCTCGCGGCACCTCGCGAGCATGTCGCGGTAATAATCGGCGGTGTAGTTTCGCTTCATCCGCTTCAGGACTTCATCGCAACCCGATTGCACCGGCACGTGCAGATACTTGCAAACCTTCGGCAGTTCGCGAACCGCATCGAGTAAATCGTCGGTCATATCGCGTGGATAATTCGTGACGAACTTGATGCGTTCGAGGCCCGTCGTGTCGTGCATCGCGCTCAGTAGTTCGCTGAGCCGCGTGCGTCGGCCATCGCCGTGATCGTAAACGTAGCTGTTCACCGTTTGGCCGATCAACGTGACTTCCTTGCAACCTTGATCGACGAGTAAACGCACCTCGGCCAGTAGGTGATCGGGGTGGCGACTTTGTTCCGGGCCGCGCGTACTCGGCACGACGCAGTAGGTGCAAAATTTATCGCAGCCGATCTGAACGCGAACGAACGCCTGGAACGGCGTCGACCGCATCGTCGGGTCGCGCGTGGGGTCGTAACTCTCGAAGCTCGATTCGACGACATCGCGACCGCCATCGGTGCGGCCGAGGCTGAGCGCGAACTGCGGTTGCCGCGTCCGCTTGACTTCCTCGACGAGTGCGGGAATCTTCGCGAGTTGGCCCGTGCCGACGATCATATCGACGTACGGCGCGCGATCGCGAATCTGATGCTGATCCTTCTGCGCCATGCACCCGATCACGCCGACGACGAGGTCCGGGTTCCACTTCTTGTACGGGATGACGCGACCGAGCGAGGAGTACGTCTTTTCCTCGGCATGTTCGCGAACCGAACAGGTGTTAAACAGGATGACATCGGCTTCGGATGCGGTGTGCGTGAGGTCGTAACCTTGTTTGCGAAGTGCCCCGATCACCAACTCGCTATCGAGGACGTTCATCTGGCAACCGACGGTCTCGATGTACACTTTTTTCAGCGTCGACATAGTTCGGGTTTCCGTTATGAACGGGGCCGATGGAAGTAAGCCGATAGTGTATGAATTCGCCTCACCGCAACTTCGCCATGCCTATCGCCTGGCGGCGGTCGAGGTGGCACTCGTACTGTTTGCGGCCTACCCAATAGGGTACGGCGAAACGATGCTCCTCGGACCAACCGGCTGCGCCGGTGGGGGTGCCGCAGAAGCGGTAGTCGGCTTCGCCCGTGAAAGGCGTGATTTCGACGCGATCCAGCGGATGGCCTTCGAGGTCGAACAGGCCGACGGTGGCATCGGAGCGACCGCGGTGCAGTAGGTGCCAGCGAAAGTGAATCCCTTCTTCGACATTCAGATCTCGCATCGGCATCGTGCCGGAGTACCAAGCGATCTTCGTGCCGGGTGGGGCGGTGGCTTCGACATATTCGACGGCATCCCAGAGCATCCGGGCGCGTGCGGCGAATTTCTCCTGGCGTCCGACATTCGCAATCGTGAGTAGCGTGACACCCACCCACACGGCGGCCCACGCGACTTTCTTCGGAACGCTCGCGGGCACGGCGATCAGCGACGTCAGCAGCAACCCGATCAGTAAATCCAGCCCCCAGACGCCGGGCATGGCGTAGCGGCCGGACATCATCGACATCGGCAAATAGACCACGACCCCGGCGAGAAGTAACAGCGTGGCGGTGACGATCGCGGCGCGATGCGTTGCCCAGATATTGCTGGCGGCGATCGTTTTCCTTCGCGAATACATCACGACGCCGAGCGCGAGCGCGAAGCCGACGCCGAGGAAATCGAGGCCAATCGCGCCTTTCCACGCATTGACGATTCGCCCGAACTGCGCGACCGTGAGAGCGTGCGTTTCGTACTGCCCCGCGTGCCAGTGGAGTTTGAAATAGATGTAATGTGCCACCGGGATCGCGAGCGTCAAAGCCATCAGCAGCGAACGAACGCGGTTGCGATGCCACGCTTCGCGCAGTGTCAGGCCATCGGTCCAGAGCCGCAGTGCCATCTGTGCGGGGATGAGTGCGGTGTAGGTGTTTTTGCAACCGAGTGCCGCCATCACGCACAGTATCGAAACGACATCCCACCAGAGTGGTCGCGACGAATGTGCGGCTTTTCGTGCCGCGATTAATCCGAGCAATGCGTAAGGCATCGCCACGCCTTCCGCGAGTGTCAGGCTCGTCCAGATTTCGTTGCGGTACGGGTTCCACATCGCGCACGCCCCGGCGATGAGCGCCGCCACGGGGTGAATCCGCAGTTCGCGAAACAGCCACAGCAACATCCCTGCCGACAGCCCGCACCACACGAAACGGATGATCCGCCACGGCAACGCTTCGCCCCCGCAGACATTCGCGAATAGTTCCCAGTGCGCCCAGACCACGGGGCGGAACGGCCCGAGGTGCTCGTAGTTCGCGACGACTTTTTCCCACCACAGCGCGACGTGCCCACCGAACGATATGCCGGTTTGCGCGGGGTAAACGAGGTTGCCATCGTCGATGAAATCGAACGGCGTTCGCAGCGTCGGCAAGTAACCGCACGCCAGCACGAGTGTACCGAGGAGAATCCAAGTCGGGAAACGGGGGGTCATGATGGCGTCCGAGTGTCGTGCGGGTTCGAGGTCCGCACGGAATTTACCGCAAGGTGGCCGATGTTGGGTAGCCGAACTGGTTTGCGCGCTGCACGATACTACAATCGAAGAGACACCCCCAATTTGAAGGATGCCCCATGCAGCAGACACTCATCTTGTTGAAGCCCGATGCCGTACAGCGCCGGTTGGTCGGCGAAATCGTCTCGCGATTCGAGCGAAAGGGAATGCGGCTGGCGGGCCTGAAGTTCGTGCAATGCACGAAGGAACTCGCCGAGAAGCATTACGCCGTGCACAAGGGCAAGCCGTTTTACGACTCGCTGCTGTCGTTTTTGACGAGCGGGCCAACGGTGGCGATGGTGTGGGAAGGCCGCGAAGCGGTGGCCGCGAGCCGCAGCATGATGGGCCTCACCGACGGCGCAAAAGCCCCGCCCGGAACGATCCGCGGCGACCTCGCACTCAGCGTGCAGAACAACCTCGTCCACGGCAGCGACAGCCCCGAGAACGCCACGCTCGAAATCGCACTCTGGTTCCAGCCGAGCGAACTCGTCAAGTTCGACAACGTCGACGGCAAATGGGTCGGGTGATTGCGGATCGGCGCGCCACTCGCATGGACATCGACGGGTTCACGCGCACGCGCTTCGCTACGCAAAGCCTACGCGGCGCGGCTAATTCATGTCGAGATGTGGCTGTCCTCCCGGCGGGATTCGAACCCGCGACCGACGGCTTATAAGGCCGGCGCTCTGCCACTGAGCTACGGGAGGGAGTCGTATGCCATCGCGTATCATCGCAAACTCCCTTCTGCGGCTCAGTGCCACGTAGACCAACCACAATGAGCGTGTGCATCGGCAATAGGTTCGCTACCTATTGCGGCGTGCGAACGAAATCGATTCGGCGATACATAACGGCTGTGCGGTCGCGGGCCATTTCTTGCCAGTGGCCCGAGCTGCACATTGCGTGTTCGAGGGGCAACATCGGCGTCGATGCCGCCACGATTGCGACTTCAAAATGGTACTCTCGGTACCAATCCTCGAACC
Organism: Limnoglobus sp.; assembly: GCA_043757025.1. Taxonomy (GTDB): domain Bacteria; phylum Planctomycetota; class Planctomycetia; order Gemmatales; family Gemmataceae; genus Limnoglobus. The sequence continues at coordinate 20,945 of JAYVQG010000185.1, read as the reverse complement.
GCTCCGGGTGGTCGCGAATCGTTTCGACGTAGTTCATCAACCAGGCATCGCCGCACAACTCGAAGCGGTCGTCCATGAAGATTTTGAGCTTCGGCGCGTGATAGATCACGAACCCGCCGAGGTTGGCGTCGTTGTAAATGCGCGTACCGGGGGGCACGGTGGCAGCGTAGTTTTGCAGCGGTTCGATCAGGGTCACCGGCACCAACCACGGATCGAGATGTGCCAGGCCGATGCCGCGGTACGATTGCAGCCCAATCGCCGTCGTCACCGCGATCATCGGCAATAGCCATACGTGCCACGTGAGGGGGCGTAAGGGTGTGGCGACATCGCGGGCCAGCGTGTCGCCTTTACGGCATAAATATCGGTGCCAGAAGGTGTGCGGCCAAATGTCGGCGAGCAGGACGGTACCGACCACCACGAACAACGGCCCCTGCCGAATGCTCTTGATCGTGAGCACGAACCAGACGAGCGGCAATAGCCACGCGATGCGGAAATCTCGCCATTTTGCGCCGAATAGCACGATCAGATACACAGTGGCGAACGCTAATACCGCCTGATCGCCGGGGCGTTCCGGGTTCAGCATCGTATGCTCGTCGACGTATTGCGCCATCGCGCCGGAACCGACGATGCGGAACCAGGTTCGCTGCATTTCGAGGCCGAACGGGTTCGCGAACATCGTCAGCGCGCACAACGCCACGATGCCGAAATAGGCGAATAACTCACCACGGTTCATGCTGCGAAGGAGCGCCCACCCGATGCCGGCGAGGGCGAGCGTGGCCACGCCACCGAGCATCCCGCCGTGGATATTCGTCCAAACGAGATGCAGTGGAATTAACAATAACAACCGCCCTCGCCCGATCTTTCCGCGATCGAAATCGACGAGGAACCCCGCGACGATGGCCATGAACGCGATGGTGATGAGGTGCGGGCGGGCGTAGAAATGGAACCCCGCCGCCATCATGCCCAGCGACGATACGATGCCCGCCAGCGGCCAGCCCATCCCGCCGACGAGCAGCCGATGGAATACCCACGCGAACAGCCCCGCGAGCATCACCGTCATAGCCAGTAGCAAGCCATCGAAGCCGAGTACCGAGTGAATCGCGGACATCGCGACCTCGCCGCCCCACTGTTGCGGGATCCAGGTTTTGCCTTCAAAAGGAAATGTGAACGGATCGGTGGTCATGAAGCCGTTTTCGCGGATGAGATCGCCGACGCGAATGTGCCAGAACGTGCCGGGGTCGACGAACGCGCGTGCCCGGTACAGGACGGCAAGAATCGGCCACGCCAGCAGGAAGAAAACGACTTCCGAACGCACGATTCGCGACAAAACAGCGGCTCCGATGAAGACGGGTTTTCGGCCCACAGCGCAGAGTGTAGCTCCTTCGTGCCAACGAACTGGGCACCGCATTCGATTTTTCGCGCGCAGCTTTGGTTTTCAGAAGTACAATCAGACTACCGTTGTCAAATCAACCGACGGCAGGCCGTTCTCCCAGACCTCCGTGGCCCACGATGGATTGGAATACTCCCGAACACCTCATTCAAGCGATCCGCGATTGCGGCCTCTATTCCCCAGCGCAACTGGCAATTCTCGACGAACTTTCACCGGAACTGATCGCCAACCCCGTTGCGCTGTCCGAACGACTGCGGGCGGCGGGGCTGCTCACGGGTTACCAGTCGAAGAAAGTCCGCATTAGCCGCATCGTCGAAATTCTGATCGGGCCGTATCTGGTGATGGACAAGATCGGCGAAGGCGGGATGGGCAAGGTTTACAAGGCGATTCAGCTAAAGGTCGGCCTCGTCGTGGCGTTGAAGGTCGTGCGGCCACACTTGTTGTCGAATAAGACCGTCATGCGGCGCTACAAGCGGGAAGCCGCCGCCGCGGCGACGCTCAACCACCCGAACATCGTTTCGCTCCACAATGCCGACGAGGCGGGCGGTCGCCACTATATGGCGATGGAGTTCGTCAACGGGTCGGACTTGGCGCGACTCGTCAAGGAATTCGGCCAACTCCATTATTGCGAAGCGGCCGAGTACGCTCGACAGACGGCGCTCGGGTTGCAACACGCGCACGATCGCGAGTTCGTTCACCGCGATATTAAGCCGTCGAACTTGCTCGTTTCCGGCGAACGCGCGCTGCCCAATACGGGCGGGGTGGCGCACGTCAAAATCCTCGACATGGGCCTGATCCGGTCGCTCAGCGACGACGACGATGTCTCGCGGACGGAACTGACTCGCGATGGCACCGTCGTCGGTACGCCCGATTATATGTCGCCCGAACAAGCGAAGAACTCGAGCACGGTCGATGCCCGCGCGGACATTTACAGCCTCGGCTGCACGCTCTTTTACCTCCTCGCCGGTCGCCCGCCATTCCCCGACGGTTCGCCGATCGACAAGCTGCTCCGCCATCAACTCGACGCGCCGCCGGACCTGCGGAAACTCCGGCCCGACGTGCCGTACGACCTCATTCGGATCGTCGATAAACTGCTGGCCAAGAAGCCCGAAGACCGCATTCAAACTTGCACCGAGATCGCGGCGCAACTCGCCCGCTTCACGCCCGATGCGGCTCCCGAACCGGAAATGTCGCTTCAGGGCGAAGCGTACGTTTACGCCACTCCCGCCGCAACGGGCGGAGCGAGCGTACCCGATGGCACCACGGTCGTCACGTTGGCGGTGAATGCGGCGAACATCCCCGAAGCCGAGATCGTGACCGCGCCGATGCGTTCGCGGAAGGCTGCCAAGCCGATTCGCGTCGTGGCGGTACCCGAACATTCGGACGGCAATTTGCCCTCGGCGAACGCGGTCCGCATTCCGAAGCCTCGGCACACCGACCATAGTTCCGGCACGATACCCGCGACCGTGGCAGGGGCTACGACGAATTCCGACACCGATGAATCGAAGGAAACGCGACGGAATCGGCCATTGAAGGCCAAGGCTGTTCCCGTGCGGAAGCCGAAGCCGAAGAGCCAACTGCCAATGTTTGCGGCGATCGGCGGGGCCGTGTTGCTTCTCATTGTCGGTACGGTCGTCGTGTTGAAGCCGAGTTCAAAACCACCCGAAACGACGCAGCCGATTCCGGTGGCGACGAAGCCCATTGCGGTCGAACCCGCGAAAGGCATCTTGGTACCGGCATCGTGGAACCTACCCGACGGCGCGACGGCCGCGATGGTGATTCACCCCGAAGCGTACATGAATAAATGGAAGCAGACGATCAAGCCCAAATCGGTGGCTGCGATCAACGCGCTCACGTCGCGCTACCGTTTCGACGTGCGAAGGTGCGAGCGGATCACGTACGCCATAGCGAGCGACATCGGTTTCGGATCGCGATACTACGCCATCGCGGAAGGCGATTTCCTGAACGCGAACTGGATCGCCGAACTCGATCGTACCTTTGCACCGAAGACGATCGACGGACAGAAGTGCTATTCGTTCGTTTCGCCGAAAAAGCAGCGAGTGATTGCCACGGTCATCGGCGACCGCGCCTACGCACTGGGAAGCGATGGCGCTTCGTTAGCCGCAATGGCCCAACGATCCGCGCAGAAAAAACCGCCCGCGACGGCTTCCGATAAGCTCCTCAGCGCACTCCCCGACCCGCTCGATGCGAACCGGCCGTTCGCCACGTTCGTCGCCACGGGTCGCTGGACGTTCCCCGATGGCGACGCGCTCTCGCAGTACGGCATCGAGCTGATCGTCGCACGGATTCGCCTCGTCGAAGATCGCTTCCAAGTCGATGTCGAACTGACGGGCACGAGCCAAAAGAAACTGCAAGATTTCACGAACATCGAGCTATGGAAGAAAATTAAAGATCACCTCCCCGCCATCGAGCCACTCGTTCTCAAGATCGCCGCGAACGAAAGTTCCAAAGAGTACGAAACCGTCGGCCAACTCGTCCGAATGAAGATCTCCGGCGAATGGGAACCCGAAGAAGCGCACGATTGGTTCGAGAATCTGATCGACGAAAAGTAAGCCGCGCGCAGATCGGCAATGCGTAAATATCGCGATTCACCCGGTGCCTCGCGAATGCATCCCGCAATCTGCAAACGAAAACACCCACGGATGATCCGTGGGTGGAGCATTCGGCTTTTCGTCGCTCAGCGTGGGCGGCGGAGGTACTTCCGCAGGATGTCGCTGGCGGCGCTCGACGATTCTTCTTGAGTAATCACGCCCTTTTTGGCGGTCTTTGGATCGGGCACGACGACGGCTTTCGGGCTACCATCGGGGTTGACGGCTTTCATTTCAAAAACGGTGCTGCCTTCCGGGACGCTGGGCGACGGGGAATCGTCGTCCAAGCCGAGGAGCATCGCGGCGATATTGTCGTCGCTTTCATGACCGTTATCGGATGCGGTTTTGGAAGCCGCGGCCAGTATCGGTTCGGGCTTCGGTACGGGTTTTTGTGCGGGCTTCTGTGCGACTTGCGAACCGGGTTTCACGCCGATGGCCGCTTGCAGGCCTTTCATCGTGCCACTGTCCAAGGCTTTCAACGAGTCGGGGATCGGCGTCGAATCCGATGGGCGCGGCGAAACGATTTGAATGCTAAAATCGAGCGGCCCGAGGCGAATGCGATCCCCGGCTTTGACTTCGCGTTCGGCATTCGGTGCGAGTTGCTCGTCGTTGATAAACGTGCCGTTCGTACTGCCGTAATCTTTGACGAAGACTTTGTCGTCGCGTTGCAGCACCGAACAATGTTGTTTGCTGATCGCCTGGCTGGCAGGGCGCAGCTGACAAGTCGGGTCGCGTCCAATAATAAATTGGGGCGATGCCACGGGAATAACCTTCCCCTGGTGAACGCCGGCAGCCACGACTAAGCTGATATTCATCGCGTTGTTCCTTCCATACGATGCCTAACTTTTGACAAAGCGTACCACGGAACCGAGAGCCATTGGCGACACCAAAAGCGGAATTTGAAACAATGTCGACAAAATCGCTCGAAAGAGACGAATCGCCACGAAGATGGTTTTACGACTCACCAATACACTGATTCGGGCGAACCGTCTTACTTACTTCAGTCATACTAATTTACGGGTACCACTTCGTGCAAGATAAATCTACCACTTACGGGGAACTTTCCGGTTACGGTGAGTTTACCACCCGACGAACGCTAACGCACGCCATGGCCCTGGCGGGGATTTGTCTCGCGCTGTTGGGCTGCGATTCGGGGGTGCCGCCGACCCCGACACCCGGCACCGGTAAGCAACCGTTCGCGGGGGCCACGCTGACGCTCGCTTGCCCCGATACCGCATTGGCCAAAGAGCTTTTGAGGCAAGCAACGGGTTGGTCGGCTCGTACGGGTGGCAGCGTGAAACTCGCTGCGAACGCCGCCGAAGCGGACATTCAAATTGTACGCCCCGCCGCAGTCGGCGCGATGACCGTTCGCGAAGAATTTCTGCCAATCGGTGCCGCGATCCAGGCCACCGATCATCCGGGTCAGTGGACGCGAACGATGTCGGTTTATCGAGAACGATTGTGCGGCTGGGGCGGCGATATCCGCGCCGTGCCGCTGGCGGGCGAAGGCTACGTCGTCGTCTATCGGGCCGATCGCTTCGACGATGCCGCCGCGAAAGCCGCGTATTTAACGAAGTACGCTCGTCCGTTGGCCGCGCCTGCCACCTGGGAAGAATTCGCCGACATCGCGGAGTTCTTCGCCGACCGTTTCGGCACCAGCCTGCCGATGCCGAACCCCGAACCGGCGCTCGCACTCCGCGAATTCCACATGATCGCGGCCTGCTACGACCGCCCCGCCTTCGCGATCAGCGGCCTATCGCAAAAAAGCGATCCGACCTACCCGACCGACACGCAGATTCTTTCCTTTCACCACGATGTCGAAACGGGCAAGCCCCGGTTGACGGCCCCCTCGTTCCTGGCGGCGGCGCGCTGGATGAAGCGGATGCAACGCTGCCGTACGCCTTCCATCGAACCGGGCGACGCCCTCGTAAAAGGCACCGCCACACTGGCATTACTGTCGCTCGGGGAACTCGGCCGTTTGCCGCGAACGGGCGGTGCCGCACCGACGAATTTGTCGCTGACGATGCTGCCGGGTACGCGTTACTTTTTCGATATCGCGGGTGCAGAAAAACTTCCCACCGACCGCGTGCGCGGCGTCAATTTCGTGCCGTATTTCGGCGGTGGAGGTTGGGTGGGTGGAGTACGTAAGGGTTGCACGAATCCCGAAGCGGCGTTCGATTTCCTGGCGGAACTCGCCGGACCGACGCGCAGTGCGGATATGCTGAGCGACCCCGAATATGGCTTCGGCCCGTTCCGCAACGAGCATATCGAACAGAGCCGCGAGGGGATCTGGAATCGCTACGGCTTCGATGCCGAACGCTCGAAGTCGCTCGGCGACGCGATCCGCCAATACGCATCGCTCTCGATGGCGAACCCCGTTTACGCCCCACGCGGTCCCGATCAGGCCGAGGAACTCGCCGACCTTGCGAAGGAAATCGCACGGTCTTCGACGGGGCAAATCACCCCCGAAGCCGCACTCGCCGCCGCGCAAGACGCCTGGTTAAAACGCGACGCAAAGCACCCCGCCGAAACCGTCAAGCAATGGCAACGCAAAGCCGCGGGGCTGTAAAAGGGGCGACTTCGCCTACAGAAATCCGTTCTCATCGCTCCGGTAGCTCGAGGCGGAAGATGGCTCCGGTGCCGCCGTCGGCGGGGCGGTAACTCAGGCGGCCGTTGAGCGCGTCGGCCCATTGCTTCGCTAGGGCCAGCCCCAAACCGGCTCCGCCGCCGGTTTTATCCGAGTTGCGGCCGCGGCGAAACGGGCGGAAGATGCTCGCACGTTCGGACACCGCCACGCCGGGGCCACGGTCTTCGACTTCGAGAATCAAGCGGGTGCCATCGCCCGGTTTCGCCCAGACCCAGATGCGTCGATCACTGGCTTCGCGCGAATACTTGCGCGCGTTGTCGATGAGGATGCCGAGGATCTGGCTGGCAATTCGCACATCGGTGTGAACCGCCTGATCGGGCGGCAACGTCGAAATCACGTGCAGTTCCTTACCGTCGGCAAGTAGGCGATCCGTCCACGTTTCCTTTGCGATCGTCAGCAGCGATTCGAGCGGGATCGACTGGCAGCACGCGAGAATGGCGCGATTTTCGAGTTTCGCGAAATCGAGCACATTATCCACGAGTTGGTTGAGCCGTTCGGCTTCGCCTTGCAGTGTGTGCAGATACTCTTTTTGTTTCGCTTCGTCGGTAATCATGCCGCTCGCCAGCAGATCGAGATACAGCCTTAGCGAAGTCAACGGCGTGCGAAGTTCGTGCGTCACCGCAGAGACGAAGCGGATGCGGCGCTCGGAAAGGTCGATGAGCGTCCAGCCGCCGAACCAGACGGCCATGAGCGCGACGATGGCGGCCACCCAACTGAGAACGAGGCCGATTCGCAACGGCGTCCATCCGGCGGGCGGCAGTTCGGGCATCGGGCCGGGGTCGAGTTGCGCGGGGATCGCCGCCATACGCCGTTCGCTCGATTGCCCTAAATCGAGTACCGGTTCGATCTTCGCATCGGGCAGGATCGCTTGTACTTCCTCCTTCAGCACCGCTTGCAGTTTCGCCCAATCGAGAATGACGCCCTGGAAGACCATCTTCTTTTCGAGGCGTGCGGCACGAACGAGCGCGAGGTACTTCGTGCCTTCGGCAGCGGTCAGCCAGATCGGGCGGATCGGCCCCACGTGGACCGCCGGCGGTTGCTCGGGGAACGCGAGTTTCTTGCGCGCCAGGCTTTCGATGCCCCCTCGCATTTTCGCACGATCCGCATCGGCTAAAACGGCTGGCTCTTTCGCCATTGACTTCACTGAGGGAGCCGCTGCGCCGAGCGCCTGACGAGCCATCGCAGGAGCGGGTGCGGCGTCGCCTTGCATTGTTGCGACGGGTGCCATCGCGGTAGCGGGTGCGGGTGTCGGCGCGAGTATCTGTTTGGCACCGGTATTCAGGGAATTGCCACCGACTTCGCCGCGTGTGGCATCGATCGTTTTCCTCGCGGCTGCGAAGCGCATTTGATCGTACGGGTCGCGATACTGCGGCGCGGGCACGCCTTGTGGGTTGATGTTCGCGGTATTTTGCTGCGCGCGGTTCAATTGCGATTGCGGTTCGACTGGCACTTCGAGCTTCGGTACGACGACGGAATTTGTGATGGTATCGTTGATTGGAAACGGCACGGCGAACGTCTCGGTCGGCTCGGCGGCTTCTTGTTCGATTAGCAGCGCGTGGAGGTCGGTGGCGACGAACTGCACGCGGAGTTTCCCGAGTAACGCGCGGCGTTCGGTCGTCGAATTCGCCAGTGTGAGGTTGCCATCGCGGTGTGTCCGCAAGTTCGTTTCCAAAGACTCCGGCATCACTTGCGGCGACGACCAGCCTTCGACGGGGTCGAGTTGAAAGTGCAATCGCATCCAGTCCGGAAGTTCGCCCGAAAGCAGTGGCGACGGCACGCGACCGGGGTCGGCCGATGGCTCGCCGGTTTCGTCGATTACCACGGGGTGCGGCGTGTACAAGCTGAAATAATGCACGTAGGGGCGGTGATTTTCGACGCCGAGGATCGGGAACAGGCGGCTATCGAGTTGCCACAACGCGAGGCGTTCCTTGTTGGCGGCATCGGCGCGCGCAGTCGCTTCGCGCTGGGCGGCTTCGACTTGTAACGACGCAAACGTGACGTACGCCAGTCCGCCGCCGACGAGTAGCGAGACGAGAATGAACACGCAGATTCCGCCGAACGGCGTCAGCAATCGACGGCGCATGGGTCACTTCCCTTCCCGAACGACGAGGCCCGGCCCCGCCATGTACCCGAGCGCACGCACCGTGACAATCGCTTCCGGGGTGTCGTCGCGGCCGGAAGGATCTTTCAGTTTCGCGCGCAACCGGGCGACGTGCATATCGACGGCGCGGGTTTCGAGGCCCGCCGTGCCGATGCCCCAGACGCGGCCCAGAAGCTCTTCGCGCGACACCGCACGATCGCGATTTTCAATGAGGTGTTTCAGCACCGCGGCTTCGGTCTCGGATAGTTCGACGCGCTCGGCCGACGGCCAACGCACTTCGCGGCGATCGAGGTCGATAATCGCGGTGCCGACTTCGATGGAAATCCATTTCGGTATCGGCTTCATCGTGCGGCGCAGCACCGCTTCGACGCGCGCGAGCAGTTCCTTTGCGGAGAACGGCTTGACGACGTAATCGTCGGCCCCCATCTTGAGGCCGCGCACGCGGTCCTCCTCCGAACCGCGTGCCGTGAGCAAGATCACGGGCCGCAACGGACAAACCCGCCGCAGTTCGGCGAGCACATCGAGGCCATCGCGCTTCGGTAACATCACATCGAGGAGTACGAGATCGACGCCGTTACCCGAAGCCTCGGCGAAGCCGATGACGCCATCGGGCGCTTCGGTGACATCGTAGCCCGTCAGCCGCAGCGCATCGGACAACCCACGGCGAATCGCCGGTTCGTCTTCGACGACAACAATCCGAGCTTTCGGCATGATGGACCCCTTCTCATCGGTTCGTTCGCGTAGCCGACTGGTGCGTAAACGCGACCGTCTGATCCACTATAAAGGTCTTAGTGGTTGCGCGTTACCGACTTTCCTTACTCGCGGAGAAGGATCGACTACCGACGGGGCACGATCGATTTCAAATCGACGGCTGGTAGTCCGTACGCTCCTGGTGTCGCGCGAACGAAAAGTGATGTTTTCGCTTGCCAACGCGCCGGTTTTCGACGATAGTGTGTATCTGCCTACCTTCCCTCCGCCTCTTCTGAGGGCGTTCGTGTGAATGTAACGAATCTGCAACAATGTGCGGGACCACGCCTTTCGCGGCGTCAGATGCTGCGAGCCGGGGCGGCCTCGGCGCTCGGGCTGACGTTGCCGCAACTCTTGCGTGCGGACAGCGTGCGAAGCCAGTCGGCACGTGCGGACCATTGCATACTCATCTTTCTGAACGGCGGGCCATCGCACCTCGATATGTGGGACATGAAGCCGAACGCGCCCGTCGAAATTCGCGGCGAGTTCCAGCCGATTGCCACCTCGGTGCCCGGCGTGCAGTTCGGCGAGCACATCCCGAAGATGGCCCGCTGGATGCACAAATCGGCACTCATTCGCTCGGCGCACCACAGCGTGAACAACGCGCACGCGGCAGGCGTTTACACCGCACTCACGGGGCAAGATCGCGGAGACAACTCGGCCTCGACATTCACGCCGAACGACTACCCCGCCGTCGGTTCGGTCATGGGCCATTTACGACCGCCGACGCAAACCGTCGTGCCGTATGTGACGTTGCCGTTCATCACGAAGGAAGGCGCGGGCGGCCCGCCGCAACCGGGGTTCTACGGCGGCTGGCTCGGCAAGTCGTACGATCCGCTGTTCATTTTGAAAGACCCGAACGCCATCGATTTCGCGATGCCCGAACTCTCGCTCGGCGGCGATGTCGATGCGGTGCGGCTCGATGGGCGACGGCGGCTGATGTCGCAACTCTCCGAGCCGGACCCTTACCAAATTAAGGCGTTCGACCTGCTCACGTCGTCGCACATGCGGCACGCGGTGAGCATCGAAAAAGAGTCGCCGAAGACGCGCGACGCCTACGGGCGAAACATCTATGGGCAAAGCGTGTTACTGGCACGGCGACTCATCGAAGCCGGGACGCGGGTGGCGTGCCTCGCGTGGGCACCCGATGCCAACGCGACTTGGGACACGCACGGCAACAACTTCAAGAAACTCAAAAACGAACTGCTGCCGCAACTCGATTCGGCGGTGTCGTCGTTGCTCGCGGACCTCGACGATCGCGGGATGCTCGAACGCACGCTCGTGGTGGTGATGGGCGAATTCGGACGTTCGCCGAAAGTGAATGCAAATGCGGGGCGCGACCACTGGAACTTCTGTTACTCGCTGATGATGGCGGGTGGCGGCATTCGCGGCGGCGCGGTTTACGGGGCGAGCGATTCGATCGGCGGCAAACCGAGCCGCAACCCCGTCTCCCCCGCCGACGTCATCGCCACAGTCTACGCCTGCCTCGGAATCTCGCACGAAACCGAACTGAAAGACCGCTTGCAACGACCGTACCCGCTCGTACCGTGGGGCAACCCGATAACAGAAATCATCGGGTAAATTCAGGCAGCGGAATGCTCCCGGTGGGAGACCCCCACCGGAATCGTTGACGTGGGGCACGTCGAATGTAGAGCACGCGGCTCGCGTGCTGAATAATTAGCTCGCGTGCTGAATAATTCACCTTGGGATTTCCAGACAGCAAATGACCACGTGCCATTCTCGACGATGGCACGCGAGCCGCGTGCCCCACGTTAGCGCCAATCGCTCCGGCGTGCGAATCTATTCCATCAGTCTCGACCTGACGAACGACGGACGAGACGAAATTCTCGTATTCGCGCCGCCCGCGACGCGGGTCTTCGATCCCGCAAAACCCGAGCGGGGCACGATGGAGTGGGAGGATTTCCACGTCTGAGATGGGAAGCGACTTCTCCGAGTTCCCGATTATGTGGGGCACGTTTTTTACGTGCCATTCTCGAGAATGGCACGTAAAAAACGTGCCCCACATTCGATACGCAAAACTTTCGCGGCGCGGCGAAACGAATTCCGATTCGGCCACACCTACACGAATTCCCGCAGTCAAAAAGTTACAGACGATATGACGTAAGTCGACTTTTGCGACGTGCGCAGAAGTGTCTCGAAGTGTCGTGAGAATGTCTCGAAGTGTCGTGAGATTGTCTCCAAGTGTCGTGAGAATGTCTCCAAGTGTCGTGAAAGTGTCGCGACTTGCGCCGGTTGTCGAATCGAGAGCATTCGACATAACCCGCGACAATGGTTCGAGATACGGAATACGGAACAGTTGATTGCGATCAAAAAAGCGACTTTTTGGGCCTCAAAAACCGGAAAACCACCCCAAAAAACGGTTTTTGAGCGTCCGCAATTGTGACTTACGTCGATTCTGGCAACGAGATTTTAGTTAAACTCGTAGGAAAACCCGCCGCGTGGGAACAGACATACGAAACGACCGCGAAGGAAACTGCCGTGCATTCCAGGATACTGGACGCGATTCGCAAACAGGTGGAAGCGATGACGGGCGAGGATGAGGCCGATGCCTCACTCGTCGCGCGGTTCGTTGCGTCGAACGATGCGACTGCATTTGCAACGATCGTACGCCGTCACGGCACGATGGTTTGGGGCGTCTGCCGGAATCTCCTTCCGCAAGATGGCGATGCCGAAGATGCGTTTCAAGCGACGTTTCTGGCACTCGTTCGCAGTGCGAAGTCCGTGCGGAATACGACCACACTCGGCCCGTGGTTGCACGGCGTTGCGGTGCGTGTGGCCACGAAACTGAAGCGTACCGCCGCACGTCGCAAGACCCGCGAAGGGGCCGTAGCCCGGCCCGAAGCGACTTCGCCCGTAGCCGATTCGCAATGGGACGCACTCCTCGCGGCCGTGCATGAGGAAGTGAACCGGCTACCCGAAGCCGAACGCACGGCGTTCGTACTCTGTTGCCTCGAAGGCGTGCGCCAACCCGTGGCGGCCGCGCAACTCGGCTGGAAGCCCGGCACGCTCACCGGGCGGTTGTCCAAGGCGAAACGTCGCCTCCTCGATCGACTCTCGCAACGCGGCCTCGCACCGGCAGTGGCACTCGGGGCCATCGGTGCGAGCACAACGACCGGCAGCGCCATCGCACCGGCCACGCTCATCGAAACGACACTGGCATTCGCAAACGAGGTTGGGGCTGTTCCCGCCTCGATTCTGACTCTCTCACAAGGGGTATCCGGAATGATGATCTCAAAAGTGAAACTGCTCGCCGCCGCCGTGGTGCTCGCAGGTGGCATGGCCATGAGCCTCGGCACCGGTGTGTTCTCGACGGCCGACGCCCAGACCGCACCGAAAACGCCAGTCGCGACACCGCCACCGCTGTTGCCACCACCCACGCCAATGTTCACGAATCCGACGCCGGTGCCACCACAGCCTGAACCTGGATTTGTCGTGCCTGTGCCCTCGCCCGAAGCCGAACCCGATCGCATCTGGGAATACCGCTTCCAGAATTACGAGACGCTCCCCAACGCCCAGAAGTTCATCGTCGACCTCGGCCAGAAAGGCTGGGAACTCTGCGTTCTGGAGACGCAGTCGAAATCGATCATTTTCAAGCGTCCGAAGTCCGCAGCATCAAAGCCCGCCGGTAACTTCAAGACTCATCTTAAGTATGTAACCGATCCGGATACTGGCGGAGGATATTACCTTCCTAACAACGTGCCAGTTACTGGAGTACCCGTGCCGGATCGCGGACCGGTGCCGCGACTGGAAACAGCAACAATATATCCGAGTCGCGACCCGCTGGTACGCGACCAACTGACACCTTTACCACCTAAAGCCACGGAGAGTTTGCCGCCCCCTGCTATGCCCTATCCAGCAGGACCGCCGCGGAAGTTCACGCTCCACACGATCATGATGAAATCCCTAAACGGCCCGACGTGTGTGAACGTCGCGAAGGTACTGAAAGAACTGATCGCGATTGGCGAGTTCGACGACGAAGTGAAGACAGTGATTGCCGATGAAGGCAGCGATTCGTTGCTCGTGTTGGCCACCCCAGCGGGCAAAAAGAAGGTCGAAGCGCAGATCAAGCAGCTCGAAGCTGCCGCCGCGAAGCGGACCGGGTTGCCTTCAAACACCCCCACTCGTTGAAATTGAGATCACGCTTTCGGATTCGGGTAGTGTTCCTGCATGACCGCCTTCATATCTCGGACGGCGGCTTCCATGCCCAACAGCACGGCCCGGCTGATGATGCTGTGGCCGATGTTTAATTCCTCGACGCCGGGGATACGCACGATCGGCTTCACGTTCTGATAGTTCAACCCGTGGCCCATGTGAACGTGTAACCCGATCTGACACGCATGGGCGGTGGCCGTGCGTAACTTTGCGAGTTCGTCCGCAATTGCTTTGGGGGTGATCGCTTCGGAATAGCTTGCCGTTTGAATCTCGATGGCGTCGGCACCGAGTTGCTTCGCCATGTCGATCTGCTGGATGTTCGGATCGATGAACAGCGCGACTTGAATCGCCGCCGCTTTGAGCACATCGACCGCACGGCGGACGGCATCCGCGTTCGCGATCAAATCCAGCCCGCCTTCAGTGGTCAGTTCCGCACGCTTCTCCGGTACGAGCGTGGCTTCGTCGGGCATAACTTTCAAGGCAATCGCGACGATCTCGGCCACGGTGGCCATCTCGAAATTGAGGCGCGTCGTGACCGCTTCCCGAACCCGGTAGACATCGCGATCTTGAATGTGCCGACGGTCTTCGCGCAAGTGAACGGTAATGCCATCGGCACCTGCCAACGTCGCGAGAATCGCCGCCGCAACGGGGTCCGGTTCGTACGCTCTACGAGCCTGACGGAGAGTAGCCACGTGGTCGATATTCACACCGAGGCGGATCATGTGGATTTCCTAATGATGTTGGAACTGCGCTTGAACACCGCAACCATCACAGTTCAGTTATGCCAAGGTCGCGACAAATCTTGCGGGCCAAGGGGTCTGGTACTTCCGTATGACGTGGCACTGCGGAACGTCGATTATTCGCTGGATTTCCCCACCAGGAGTGTCTGCGTCCTTCGCGGACCAATTCGCACCCGTTTTGCTTCAAGTGCTGGATGAGATCGCGACGCTTCATGTAACCAAGCTCACTTCTTCAAACGCTCCGACTGCGGAAGCCCGAGCATCCTCTCGATTCATTTCCAAAGCTTCTTCGAGTGCGTCGCGCAGGTTGTCGAGCAGTTCCTCTCGGGTCGCTCCTTGAGAGTTGACCCCCGGCACTTCCTCCACCCAGCCGATCCACCATTCTCCACTCTGCTGAACGACGGCGGTATAGTTCCCAGTCATCGAAGACCCCCTTAATGTTGGCCGTATTGCGACAGATATTCTAGCACCTGACGATAGCGGATCAGTTCGCGTGCCAGCACTTTGTACAGCCCGATCGATAGCAAGACGCAGACGAATCGTTCCAAGATTTCGCGAACGATCGGTATCGCGCCAATCGGCGGCAGCAGGAAGAAAAAGTAGTTGAACGCGAACGCGGCGAGGATGATCGGTACGCCGAGTTGTGCGAATCGGCTGAGGCGGTAACGCGGGTCGAGATACATCCGCACGATCAGTTTGATCTCGCCGAGTACGCTCGACATGAACCACGTCCAGACACTCGGCTCGTTCGGCGGCATCGCCGCACCGGGCGGAAATGGGTACTGCGCGTAGGTCTGGATCGGCGCGACGCCCAACGGTGCGGGTGGGACATTCGAGGTCGCGGCACGATGCTGGGCGGCCTTCGCAGAGATGATCGTTAATAGCCGTTCCGCGAGTTGGTCCTCATCGTGTGGCACCACGGCGGTAACCGGCGCGGGGCGTTGAGCGAGTGCGTCTTCGAGGCGACGAATGCGTTCCAACAGTGCGGCATCTTGCGGGGCGGCCACCACTTCGTTCGGGTCTTCGGTCACGACTACAGTATCTGGCATCGCAATTTCGCCTCGCGTCGGTGAGCACCGACAAGTCATTCGCACGTTCGCGTTCGTTCTTGCAGTTTACGGATCGCGGGAAATGAAACCGCCCCCGTTGAAATACCGGGGGCGATGGGTTGCGCGAACGCCAGCCGTTACTTCGCCGGGTAAACGCTCTCTTTGTCCGCAGTTGGAAATTCCTTCGGCAACGCGATCGTCACTTTGCCGCTCGCCGCCCACTCGGTGCCGCGTAACAGGGTCGCCACGAAACCGACGCAGTGCATGGCGTTCGCATCGTGGCCCATCGGCGTATGGAAGACGCGACCCTTGCCGTACGAGACGGTCCAGATCATCGGTTCGTGAACCTTGGTGCCTTTGGAATAGGCGGTCGCCAAGACTTTCACATTCTCGATGGGGCCGCGCATGTTGTCGTAAAGTTCGTCCTTGCAGTGCAGCCATTCCTTCGGCATCCCCTTCGTGATCGGGTGTTCGCCATCGCGAACGGTCACCGTGAACGGCCCAGTATATCGGTGCCCCGCACCCATGCCCTTGCCCGCTTCCTGGATGACTTCTTTGCCCGCATCGTCGAGGTAAAGTCGGTTGCCGAATTTTTCGTTTTGCCAGCCCATGCCGATGATCTGGTAATACTGTTTCCAGCTACCGAAGGCGTTGTTCGCCGCGTGAACGACGACGTAGCCGAGCGTGCCGTCTTTGATTTTCGCTTCGAGCGACTCGTTCAATTCCTTCGACCACGATTCACCGTTGTAGTTGCTGACGACGGCGGCGTACTTGGACAAGTCCGGATTGAACTTGGCCATCTCGTCCTTTTTGCCCTTCTCGGGCGAGGTGGCGACATCGACGGTGAAGTGCCCGGATTCTTCGAGGTACTTCTTCATGACCGGCGTGGTCGCCTTCCAGTTATGGTTGTTCTGGCCGTCGATAATCAGCACGGCAACCTTCGCCGGATCGGCGGCATTCGCCAAAACGACTGACGCAAGAATCGCAAAGACAGGGAGAGCGAAACGAAGCATGATGGTTCTTTCAAAATAGGGAGGAGAGTTTTATCGCTGATTATCGGAGAATCTCGTTCGGGTCCGTCACGCGAACGGCTTGACGGACCGCCACCTGTAACTTCACGGAATCCAGCGTCTCACGAATTCGCGCCTCGACCAGTTCGGGAACCGCGCCAAATCGCTCGCGAATAATGTCGATCAAATCTTCCTGTCGCGCCGTAACAAGACCAGTTTGCAGACCTTCCAGGCGACCCGTTTGAATTCCGGTCTGGATCCCGGTCTGGATCCCGGTCTGAATTCCGGTCTGAATCCCGGTCTGAATCCCGGTCTGAATCCCTTCCTCACGGCCTTCTTGCAGGATCGCCTGATACGTTGTCGAGTCTTTCATTCCATTCACCCTCACGAATGCGGAGCGGATTTCCTCTCTATCATATCGCAAGCCCAACAAGATGTAACTCGAAGTCAGCAGCAGCCGACGTGTGGTGTCATCGACCGGCTCCGCCCGCAATCGCTCGTCGATCCGGTCGACGAGTTCGGGCAATCGCCCGCGTGCCTGGTCGGTCAAAAGCGCCAACGGGATCGCACCGATATTCCCGCTCATCAGCGATTCGAGATCCAGTTCCCACACGCGGACCACTTCATACTGGAACTGTAGATAAATTCGCCCGTCGTCGTAAAGACGGTGAATAAGTCCCGTGATACTCGTTGCATTGGCTCGTGGTCGAAGTAACAGTGCAATCGAGTGAACGGGCCCACCGTACTGACGTTCGAGCAGCACGTTGTAAGCCAGTATCCGGTCTGGAAATGTCAGATCGTGCGTCGACTGCGGTTCGATGTGCAACAGTCCGTTGGCAGGATGTTTGAGCCGAAACACTTTGTCCGCTTCCAACTGCACCGTCGATAAATCGACGTCGAGCGGCTCGGCCTCGGTGGTTGCCGGCAAGCCGAAACGCGGCGCGAGCCAGCCGATCCAATCGATGGCAAACTCGTCGAGCAATCTCTTCATCGTTGCGTCGTACGGTTTAGTCATCGGCGCGTCACCAGATAAAACAACGAGCGGGCCGATTGGCCCGCTCGTTGTGGATGCTTCGGATCCGCTGCATTTACTTCAGCGATTCGGCGAACGCCTTCACGGGGCGGATGCCGACCTTGTTATGGGCGGGGCGATCCTTCGTGATGTACGGCTCTTTCGTGATCGGGTTGATCTTCGAGACGCCACCTTTGACGGCTTTGACTTTGCGAACCTTGAACCGGGCGAGGCCGGGAATCGTGAAAACGCCAGCGCCTTTCGAGCCGAGTTGCGCCACGGCCGTCTCGGCGAGGAGATCGAGGACCGCAGCGATCTCGGTTTTCTTCAGGCCGGTCTTCTCGGCAAAGTGGGCGTGCAGTGCGGACTTGGTCAGCACTTTCTTCTTGGTAGCCGTAGCCATGTGAGCCTCTCAAACAAGGATAGTGACCGTACAAACCCCTTGATTCCAAGGGTGTGCTAGTAGTAAACAACCGAAAGCCACACTTTCCAAGCTAAAAATGCCTCACTTTGGCAAAATTTCCACAAATTGTACTCGATTCAGTTCGATTTCGGGTCGATGCGACGAATATCATCGCTATTGCAACCCGCAAAACACTCGCAATCGCACCAAACGGGCGGTCGCTGTAGCACTGAGAGCAGCTACACCGCGATGGAATAATCGGCATCTGCGAGGGTATACTGATCGAGCGCGACGATCCCAATGAACTGTTTAAGGGGCACCCAGAATGACGGTCGTGTACTTGTTCGCAGCGGCGCGGGAGTTTGCGGGTGCGGATCGCGTGGAACTCGCTCTCTCAGAAGGTGCCACCGTGGCCGATGTTCGCGTGGCCCTGGGTGCTGCGATCCCTTTGCTTGCGTCGTTGTTGACGCGCAGTGCGATAGCCGTGAACTGCGACATCGCCGACGATCACCGCGCGATCGCGCCGGGCGACGAGATTGCCATCATCCCTCCGGTGAGTGGTGGTTGATAGAATACCTCCGCCAAGATTGGCACACATCCGCTTGGAGGGGTTCGCCGTGAAGCACGTTATGTTCGTCGCGCTGTTTGCGTCGGGGTCGATCGCACTCGCGCAGGTGCCGCCGTTGCGCGGGCCGTTTCCGGGTAACCTCACCGCGCCGGGCCGCTTTCCGGGTGGGTTCGGCGGCGTGACGACGGATCAATTTTTTCGCTCGAACGTGTCGCTCGCCGCGAACCAATTGCTGTCCGAAATTCAATCGGTGCGTGCGGGCATCAGCCAGAGTAATGCTCCGTTCGCCACGAAACTCGCGCTATCGCGGCAAGCCGAGATCGCGGTGCGGGCCGCGCAGAATCTGACGCGGTTAGCTCAGGGAAACGCCGATCGCAACCAGCTACTGGCCGCCGATCTATCGGTCGATCAGAGCGTCGAACAGCTATTGCAAATGATCTCGCAAACGATCGTGCCGCAACAGGGTTTGGCCGACGCGATTTCGCGTGCCCAGTATGCGGACACGCAGTTGCACGCGGCAATGGGCGTGGAAGGCACCTCGCCCGATGACCGACTCGCCCGCCTGATTCGTTCGACGTCCGCCGTGATCGATCAGAGCGAACAACTGCGGGATCTCGCGCAAAACTTGCTCGGTGGCGGCAATTTATACGAACGCCAACTCGACGTGGCGCTGCGTGGCTTCGGCACGCGATTGGACCGAATGCGGCGGAACCTCGATAGCGGCGGTACGGTGTTGCAAGCGGGTAACGACTACCAGTTGGCCGCCCAACAATGGGCGATTGTCACGCAGGGTTTGTCGGCGGGCGTGAAATTGCACCCCGCACTCCGGCTGCAAGCGGCGCGCGTCGATGGCTTGTTTCAAAGCCTCGGCGAGCAACTTCAACAAAGTGGCAACCCCGGAACGCTGCCGCTGCCGAACCCCGGCTTCGGCTTCACGCAGCGCGGGATTTTCGCCGTCGGGGCGGGCGAAGGCGGCGGACCACGGGTGCGCGTTTACTCGGATTTACGCGGCGCACCGCTGTTCGATTTCTTCGCCTACGACCAAAACTTCCGTGGCGGCGTTCGCGTGGCGGTGGCCGACATCAACGGCGATGGCATCCCGGACATTATCACCGCGCCGGGCGGCGCGCCGCCGGGCACGATCGGCATGCCGCCCTTCGTTCGCGTCTTCGATGGCCGGACGATGCGGCTCGCCTCCGAATTCCTGGCGTACGATCGCAACTGGACGGGTGGCGTGTTCGTTGCGGCATCGGACATGCAGCGAAATGGCCGTGCGATCGTCGTGACGGGTGGCGATGTTGGGGCCGGACCGCACGTGCGTGCCTTCGATATTTCCACGGGGAAGGAGCTCGATAGTTTCTTCGCGTACGACCAAAATTATCGCGGTGGCGTGCGGGTCGCGATCGGCGATGTCGATGGCGACGGCCTGCCGGACATCGTCACCGCACCCGGCCCGCAGCACGAGCCACGCATCCGCGTGTTCAGTGGGAATAATCGTCGGATTCTCGCCGATTTCCT
Organism: Limnoglobus sp.; assembly: GCA_043757025.1. GTDB lineage: Bacteria > Planctomycetota > Planctomycetia > Gemmatales > Gemmataceae > Limnoglobus. The sequence goes on along the minus strand of JAYVQG010000185.1, from coordinate 978 downwards.
CGCATACGACCGCAACTGGACGGGCGGTTGTTTCGTCTCGACGGCGGACATCACGAAGAACGGTCGTGCGGAAATCCTCGTCGGGTCGGATGTCGGCGGGCCGGGTATCGCCCGTGTGTTCGATGCGTTGCAAGGGAAAATGCTCGGCGAAATCGCACCGTATCCGGCGAAGTTCCGCGGCGGCATCCGCGTGGCGGCCCACGATGTCGACGGCGACGGCATCCTCGATGTGATCTGCGCTCCAGGACCAGATTTCGCCGCCCCCATCCGCGTCTTCAGCGGCGTGAACTCGAAGCCGCTCGGCGAGTTCTTTCCCTTTGAAGCCAACTTCGGCGGCGGCGCATTCGTCGGCGGAAAGTGATTTTTGACCTCCAAAATCGACGTAAGTCACAATTGCGGACGCTCCAAAACCGTTTTTTGGGGCGTTTTTTCGACTCAAAACGGCACTTTTCGATCGCAAATTACCGATCTGTTTTGAGGGATTTTGCCGTAACTCAAACTCCTTTTGTGGGTTACGTCGATGGGCATTCCATTGGCGCTCGCCGCAAGTACCGACCGTTTCGCGACCGGATGCGACCAAAAATCGACCGGGTGCGACACAAAATCGACCGGGTGCGACAATTCTATGTCATTTGGAGACACTTTTGGGTACGTCTGCGCACGTCGCATAATTCCGACTTAGGTCAGATCGCCTCCGATTTTTTGACTGTTGGTTTTCGTATGGGTGAGACCAAATCGGGATTCGTTTCGCGCCGCAGGGCCATTCGTTTAATCTTTCACAGTCGTGGATACGAAATCTTATACTGAACATTTGACAACTTCTACTATGCATGAGAGTGTTCGTCGGCCAACTTGAGTGGGAGGTGATATCATGGCGATATCGGCCTGGTTTCAATTGCGGCGATTTTGGGTAGCAGGGAATGATTCCACCACTTACCCACCCACCCATCCCTGGAATCATTCCCGATTTCGGAATCA
>JAYVQG010000184.1:0-7188 GCA_043757025.1 Limnoglobus sp. | reverse complement strand
CGCGGAGCGAGAGGGCTACGTTAGAACACGCCCTTCACTCCAATAACTGTTGCGCAAACCTCAAAATACAAGCGAAAAAATCGTTCGCGGCGTTGCCCATCCGGGGCAAACCCGAAAAGATTGAAAAGCAAGTGGCGACTTCAGGAGGCTGAAGGGTTAAGCTCGTTTCGCAAGGCTTACTTTTCCACTCCCCCTCTGCGGTGCTTGTGGATGAATTCCTCGATCTCGCTTGCCGAACGCACGTCGTCGATGTGCTTCGGAATCTCGAGAGTTTTCAACGTGATGGCGTCGCTGAGCCATACGTGGACCGCGACGACGTACCCCGGTTCTTTCTCGGTTTGTCGCGGGTCGTTCGGCGTCCCCCAACCGCGTCGGTAGATCTCGATGCTCCAGTCGTACGGCGTCTTTTGCTCGCCACCGAGCGCGCCGGTCATCGGCTTGGAACCGGTGTGGATAACCACCGTCAACGCAATATCGGGCAGTTTGCCGTACGCGGCCAGAAACGTGTTGAGCGAAGCGACATCGCCACGATAGTAAAAGAAATCGTTGACGTTCACCCAGTAGCCGCCAACGCGGTCGGCGGAATTGATCAGATCGGGCAAGCCGCCGGGCCAGTCCTTCTTGTAGTCCCGTTCGATCTTCCCCGCCGGGTGGTTACCTCCCAAAGCCAACACCTCCGTTGCGGTGACGCCGCACAGCATCATGGCCAAAACGACTTGCAGAATACGACGCATGATCTCACCATTGTGGAACGCGGAAAGGAATGTCCACAATCAGAGACGTCAGCCAGCCACAAGGCGCACGAAAAGCGGGCCGCACTCTCTTCGTGACTTCCCGCGTCCCGAAGTCTCACGACTTCGACGACGTGAAGATTGGTAATGGACTGATTTTGCCCGATTTCACTTACGCGGTCGTTGGCGGTCGTGGTACTCTGGGATACGCTTTTACCCGATCTCACACGGATGTCGCCCATGCGTCGCTCGCTTGCCGTTGTTTTGTTGTTTACGGCGCTCCCGGCGTTCGCCGCCGAGCCGATCCTCGCCTTCAAGAATGCCACGATCCACACCGGTATCGGCGAGCCGATTGTCGCCGGTACGTTGATCGTGCAAGATGGCAAAATCCTCGCCATCGGGAAGGATGTCGCGATCCCGGCAGGCGCGACGACGACGGACCTCAAAGGGGCGGTGATTATTCCCGGCCTCGTCGATACGCACTCGCACATCGGCATCTACCCGAAACCGGCGATTGCGGCCCACCAAGACGGCAACGAGATGAGCGGCCCCGTGCAATCCGGCGTGCGTGCGCTCGATGCCATCGACCCGAACGACCCCGGCATTCGCATGGCCGTCGCGGGTGGCATTACCACCGCGAACATCATGCCCGGTAGCGGAAACGTCATCGGCGGGCAGACACTTTACGTCAAACTCCACGGCAACACCGTCGAACAGATGCGCATCCTCGGAAAGCTCGCGGACGGCACCGAAGTGCTCGGCGGGTTGAAGATGGCGAACGGCGAAAACCCCAAAGGCTACGGCAAACGCGGGCAGGCCCCGTTCACGCGGATGAAGGTGGCCGCACTGCAACGCGAGCAATTTCTGAAGGCGAAAGAGTACCTCGCGAAACTCGGCACCGACAAGAAACCCGACCGCGATCTGTCGCTGGAACCGCTCGTTGAAGTGCTTCAAAAGAAGCGTACCGTTCACTTCCACTGCCACCGTGCCGACGACCTCATGACCGCGCTACGAATCGCCGAGGAGTTCGGGTTCGAGATCGTTTTGCAGCACGGCACCGAAGGCTATCGCATCGCCGATATTCTCGCGAAGAAGTCGATCCCCGTGTCGCTGACGCTCGTCGAAAGCCCTGGCGGCAAAGCGGAAGTGATGGGGTTGCTCGAAGAAACCGCCGCGATTTTGGACAAAGCCGGCGTGCCCGTTTGCATTAACACCGACGACTTCATCACCGAATCGCGGTTCTACTTGAAGACGGGTGCGATTGCGGTTCGCGGTGGAATGTCCGAGGCCGCCGCACTGCGGGCGCTGACGACGACACCCGCGAAAGTGCTGCACCTCGACCACCGCGTCGGCAGCCTCGAAAAAGGCAAAGACGCCGACTTCGTCGTGCTGACCGGCTCGCCGTTTTCGGTGTACACGAAGGTGCAACAAACCTGGATCGACGGCGTGAAACGCTTCGACGCCAGCGATGTGAAGGATCGCAGTTACCGCGACGGCGGGCTGTGGTTGTCGAACCGCGACCAGGTACCGACGCTGCCGGAAGTCGTGGCACCGAAGCCCGCGATCGTGCCGGAGATCCGCAAAAAGTTCGAAGTGGGCAGCGCGAAAACCTTCGTCATTTCCGCGGGTCGCATTCATACGGGCACCGGGCCGCCGATCGAAAACGCCATAATTATCGTCGAAAATGGCTTGATTAAGACGATCGGGCCGCGTGCGAGTACCGGCGTACCCGCGAACGCGCCGATCCTGACGGCGCGCGAACTGTCGCCCGGCCTAATCGATCCGCACACCGTTGCGGGCCTCAGCGGCGCGTGGAACATTCCCGCCGATCAAGACCAAGATGAAACGAGCGACCCGAACCAAGCCGATTTGCGCGTCCTCGATGGCTTCAACCCGACCGAGCCGCTGATGGAGTTTCTGCGTGCGAATGGCATCTCGATCATCCATGCGACACCGGGCCGTGCGGCAGTGATTGCGGGCCAATCGGGTGTGTTCCGCACCGATGCTCGCACCGTGGAATCGGCGGCGCTCAAGCCCGTGGCGGGCATCCTCATCAACCTCGGTGAGACGCCGAAAGAGGTATTCAAAGACAAAGGTCCGAAGACCCGCATGGGCGTGGCCGCGCTCGTTCGCAAAGCGTTCGCCGAAGCGCAGAGTTACAAGCTGAAAAAAGATGCCACCAGCGCGGTATCGCCGAAGCACGAAGCGCTGCTGCCCGCACTCGCTGGCACCGTGCCCGTGTACTTTGCGGCACACCGTGCGGACGATATTCTCACGGCGCTCCGCATCAGCGACGAGTTCAAACTGAAGCCGATTCTGGTGCTGGCCACCGATGGGTACCTCGTGGCCGATGAATTGGCGAAACGCAAAGTTCCGGTGATCGTTCACCCGACAATGCAGCGTCCCGGCGGCAGTATGGAGACGCGAAATTCGTTCCTGGGAAACGCTGCCGCACTGCAAGCGAAGGGCGTGTCGGTGACGATTTGCACGAGCTACGAAGGCTACGTGCCGAAACAGCGGAACCTGCGACTGGAAGCCGGCGTCGCCGCCGCGAACGGCCTCGGCCACGAAGGCGCGATGCGGGCGATCACGATCGATGCCGCGAAACTCCTCGGCATTGCGGACAAGTACGGCAGTATCGAAGTCGGCAAAGTGGCGGACATCGTGCTGTACGACGGCGACCCGTTCGAGCCGACGACGCACGTCACGCACACGATCCTCAACGGCAAACTGCGGTTCGATCGTTCGGAGTATCTGAAGTTGCCGTTCGAGCGCCGCATCCTGCCGATCGTCAGTGGCGGGGGCGGCATCGGCTGCTGTCTGGGGATCTGGTGAATGGTATTTACGAGCCGCCGGGTTCATCCCTATCGCGTTCGGCACGGCGTTTGCCGTGCTCGGTCCGCACCCAAAATGAGATTTGAGCGACGTGCCGATTCGACCTCGCGGGGGCGGATGCGATGCGTTTGGGCCTATCTCGCGCCTTCGCTCGCTCGCCAAACCAACGGTCGCCGTTTTACCCAGAACTCGTCCGCAAGTCCGCTTGCCGCGCGATTCGACACGTGAGTGAACGCGAAGCGAGAACGCCCCTCGCTCGCACTGCGGCTCGCACTGTCTGGGAAAACGGAACTCGGAAGAAACTCGCCAATTCACTTATCGCGGCGCGTCGACCACTCGGCGATCGTTTCGAGGATGGAACGGCACTCGGAGGGCGGGAGCACTTCGAGATCTTGCTTGGCTTTGCGAATGTATTCATCGGCGCGGCGGCGGGCGAAGGCAATGGAGCCGGTGCGTTCCATCGCGGCGAGTGCGGCCATGCCTGCATCGGGGCCGCCGACTTTCAGTGACGTTCGCAGATCGTCGGCGGCGCTCGCGGGTAGTTTCCCGAGGCAGTGGATTAGCGGTAACGTCAACTTTTGCTGTTCGATATCGGTGCCGAGCGTCTTGCCGGTTTTGCTTTCGTCGCCGGTTAAATCGAGCAAATCGTCGGCTACCTGGAACGCCATGCCGAGGTTGCGGCCGAAGCTCGCCATCCGGTTCGCCACCTCTTCCGATGCGCCCGCGTACAACGCGCCCAGCCGACCGCAACACTCGGTCAGTGCGGCGGTTTTGCCGTCGATAATCGAATCGTAAATCTCTTCGGTCAGATGCAAGTTCCCGCGCTCGCAGACTTGGCGAAGTTCCCCCGCACAGACGCGGTTCGTGGCATCGCCGATGATCTCGCAAGCGCGCCGATCGACGCGGCTCGTCAGGTGAAACGCATGGGTGAACAGCATATCGCCGAGCAAAATGCTGATTTTGTTGCCCCACTCGGCATTGACCGTGCGAACGTGGCGGCGCGTCTCGGCTTCATCGAGAACATCGTCGTGAACGAGCGTGGCGGTGTGGATCATCTCGACGGCTGCGGCCAGAATGTGGTGCGCGGGTTTGACGCCGCCACACGCTTTCGCCGTCAGCAACAGTAATGCGGGCCGCAGGCGTTTGCCGCGATAGTGCTTCAGGTGTTCGATCAGCGAAGCGAACGGTGTGCGATATTCGGCCAACGTGCGGGCAAAGACGCGGTCCGATTCTTCGATGTCGCTCAGGACCGGTGCAAACGCGAGGCTAGAGGGGCGGAACGCCGGGATCGGGGTGGTGTGGGTGAGCGTGAATGTTGCGTTCATCGGCGGCACCGTTTTGTGATGCGTCCCGGTGGAAGTCGCCGGACTTTCCGCCCGTTTTCACTTCCAACTGGATGCGATCGATGGTCATCCCCCGATCTATCGCTTTGCACATGTCGTAGACCGTCAGGGCTGCCACAGTAACCGCAGTGAGTGCCTCCATTTCAACACCCGTCCGCCCGAATACCTCGGTTGTTGCTGCAATTCGTACGGTTTGCGCATCCAGAAACGCGAATTCAATGGCCACCGAAGTCAGCGGCAACGGGTGGCAGAGCGGAATCAAGTCGCTCGTTTTCTTGGCCGCCATGATCCCGGCGAGGCGTGCAACCTCCAGGACATTACCCTTTTTGGATGCATCCCCAGCCCGAATTCGCGCCATCGTGGCTACCGCCGTCCGCACGAGCGCCGTCGCCATCGCCGTGCGGTGAGTCTCCGATTTATGGCCGACATCGACCATGCGCGTCGCGCCGTCGGCATCGAAATGAGTGAGCGTATCCATGATGGGAATTATCGTACCAGTGTTTGTAGCTGGCCTCTGTGAGGCCGGTCTTCTCGAACCGGTTTTTTGTAGCTGGCCTCTGTGAGGCCGGTCTTCTCGAACCGGTTTTTTGTAGCTGGCCTCTATGAGGCCATTCTTCTCGAACTGGTGTCAGAGACCCCAGCTACAAAAACATCAGATGACTTTTTACTGCACCGGCTTCAGCCCGTTGACGGCGTGTGCGAATGATATTTGAGGCGAACGACACTCAGCGAATTCGGTGCAAGGACTGTAGCGATGAATAAGTCTTCGTGCCCTTGCAGAACGGCTGTTGCGGACATCGGACCGCCAAACGCATGTATGATTTTAGGTATCGTGTTGCTATGACCGATCGCCACGACCACTTCACCGGCCATCGCAGAAAGCGCTTTCGGCACGGTCTCTTCCCACGTGGGCACCTCTTGTGCAACCAGGTTCAGTTTGGCAGCCAGTGGGGCGGCCGTTTGGTGCGTGCGTAGCGCCGGCGAGACGAAAATGGACGTCACACCTGCAACCGCAAGGAGTTCCGCCAACGCCTCGGCCCGCAGTTGGCCGCGGGCGTTGAGTTCGGGTTCCGGCACGTCATCGACATCGGCATGTCGCAGCAAAACCAGAGTTTTCATGGCGATTCCAGTTACTTCCCGGCCAAGTGCCGCTCGAGGCATCCGAGCAGCGCGGCAAACGCTGGGGACATGTTCATGTCGGTTTGACTGATAACGGTGGGTCCGTTCCCATCCTCGACAGTAATCGTGATGGTCATCGCGTCCCGGGCCTGAGAAGCCTCTTTTTTCTCGGAACGCATTCCGGCCTTCGCTGCCGAGACGAGCTGCGTCAATTCTCCTGCTGCAGTCTTCGGTAGCGTGGCGGCATCGACGACCCGGTGAGGGTGAGGCATGCCTGCCATACCACCCTCTTTCGTTAATGTAATTTTCATTCCATATCCCCAACAGCCGTACGGAGTTGCAAACCGTCATCATACTCCGACGGTAGGAAGGATTGGCTGTTATTTCTTGTTTTTCAGCGCGCCGACATCTTTGGCGAGCGATTTCAACTGAGCGGCGAGCGCTTCGATCTGCTTCGTCAGGGCTGCGAGTGTGTCCGTTCCTCCGGTTGCGGGTGTCTTTGCGTTTCTTGCGGATACGTTATGCACGCCGCTGATTCGTATGCCCACCTCTTTCCAAGCCGCGACCACGGCCTGCTGTTCGGCACTATTCTCCCCGAACATCATGCCGGCCTGGGAATGGGTGCGATCTGCAAATTCCTGGAACTCCGTCGTCTCCGTAGAGGCTTTGAGCGATTCGTACCAGATATGTCCCGGTGCTTCCCAGGAGTTGCCACCGATGCCCATTGCCGTCAAGTGGAACGCCTTGTTGGGAATGCCCGAATTGATGTGGACCCCACCATTATCGCTCGTTCGATGGTCGTACTTGCTCATGTGGCTCGGCTGCGGATCTTTACCGAAAATGGGGTGATCGTACGCCTTGCCGGGTTCTTTCATCGATCGCAGCGCATCGCCGTTGACGCCCGGCGTCCACACGTCTGCACCGATGAGCCAATCGGCGTGCTCAGACTTTTGCCCGAGGAACCTTTGCTTGACCATCGACCCGAACACATCCGACATCGATTCGTTCAACGCACCCGACTGGTTTTGATATCTCAGATTTGCGGTAAACTGCGTCACTCCGTCAGCAATTCCCGGTCGTGTCGGAGGACAATTTCCCAAATTCGCCATTTTGACATTCTCTGTGCGGATGCGATAGCCACCTATCGGTCGAACCTCAAT
>JAYVQG010000183.1:0-26889 GCA_043757025.1 Limnoglobus sp. | reverse complement strand
CTCGGCTCGTATGATGCTCATTGACGAAAGTCTTGAAAACGAGGCGTTTGTGTGTGTTTCCAGCTTGTAGAGTGTCGGTATTTCGAGCCGAGGTAATAAGAGCCGGAAGTGCTGCCGCTAACACCAGGGCCTCATTTCAAACTCGCAACTGTTCACTATTCACTGACAACTACTCTTTTGGACAAACAGGAGTTGCGAGTGATTCGTTGAGCGTTGAGCGTTATCAGTGAAAACCGTCGATACTCCCAGTACCCCGTAGGGGAATTGAACCCCTGTTGCCGACTTGAAAGGCCGGTGTCCTGGCCGCTAGACGAACGGGGTGCAATTACTTGCCGGTAAACGGAACCGGCCAGGGGTTATCCCCTGGCCGGTTGCAATTCTGCAAACAGTATGGGGTCAGGTGCGGAACGTAAGCGTGCTTCGCTCGCCCAGTCGTTCGGTTTTGGTTTGTAAGTTAGCGTTCATGGTCGTGTGAAGTTTGTGGCCCGTGTCGGTTCGATTGTCTCGTACGTTAATTAGGACGCGGGATTCTCTCGGTGGTTCGCGCGAGTTTTGAATTTCTTTCGAGGACGGTCATGTCGAGTCTCACGCAGGACGAAACGCACATCGGTTGGGCACTTGCGCTGGCCGCACGCGGTATCGGTGCGGTCGAGCCGAACCCGATGGTCGGTGCCGTTGTGATGGCGGTCGATGGGCGGATCGTTGGCAAAGGCTGGCACCAGCGGTTTGGTGATGCCCATGCTGAGATGAATGCGTTTGCCGAGGCGGGCGAGCGAGCACGGGGCGGTACGCTGTTCGTTTCACTCGAACCGTGTTGTCATTTCGGTAAGACGCCACCGTGTACGACGGCGGTGATTGCCTCCGGTGTGCGGCGCGTCGTGGTGGCGATGCTCGACCCGTTTCCGCAGGTGGCTGGCGGCGGCGTGGCGATCTTGCGTGAGGCGGGGATCGAAGTCGTGGTGGGCGTTCGCGAAGCCGAGGCGAGGGCGTTGAACGCGCCGTTCCTCAAGCGAATCGCGACGGGGATGCCTTGGGTTCACCTGAAATGGGCGATGTCGCTCGATGGCAAAATCGCGACGCGAACCGGCGATTCGCAGTGGATTAGCGGCGTGGAATCGCGTGCGGTGGTTCACGAACTGCGCGGGCGAATGGATGCGATCCTCGTCGGCCGCGGCACCGTTGTCGCCGACGATCCGTTACTGACGGCACGCCCCGCTGGCCCACGTGTGGCCACGCGCGTCATCGTGAGCGCATCGGGAGAACTGCCACGGACATGCCAGTTGCGCGCCACGGCACGTGAGATTCCCACGCTGATTTTCACTGAGAATGAAGCGATACTACGCAGTTGGAAGAACGATGGCTGCGAGATCGTCGAACTTCCGATGTCTCTCGATGCCATTTTGCGCGAACTCGGCCGACGCGAAATGACGAACGTGCTCGTCGAAGGCGGGGCAGGGCTGCTCGGCTCGTTCCTTGATGCGGGCCTCGGCGACGAGGTTCACGCCTTCATCGCGCCGATGCTCATCGGGGGCCTCGGCGCACCGTCGCCGATTCAGGGCGAAGGCACGCAGACACTTGCGAACGCCAGACAATTGATCCCGATGCAAACGCGATCCTGCGGGCCAGACACATACATCCAGGCACGGTTTCAATCGCCGGTCGGGTAGGCTTGTTTGTGCCACTCGATGGCCGCTCGAATGCCTTCCTCGAAGCCGATGGCGGGGGAGTAACCGAGGACTGTGCGAGCTTTCGCGATGCTGAAATCGAGATTCAACCCGGCGAACTTTACCGTCGATTGCGTGATACGTGGCGGGTTCGGCTTGTTCTTTTTGCGGAAGGCTCGCTCGCGCCAGTTCGCCGTCCACCACGCCACGAACAACGGCACCGAGCCACGCGGTCGTGGAAGATTCATTCCGTCTGCGACGGCCTCGAAGAATTGTCGTTTGGAGACGAGTTCGCCATCGTTGATGTTGAACACTTCGCCGACGGCACGCGGGTTGTCGATACTGAGGAAAATCGCATCGACGATGTTCCCGACATAAGTCGTGTTCAGCGCAGTGCGGCCGCGCGACACGTAGATGACAGTTCGTTCGCGTAGCCGTTCGATCATTCGCGGTAATAGCGTTCGGTCGCGCGGGCCGTAGATGAACCCCGGTCGCAAGATCGTCACGGGCACGGCGAAATCGCGAACGTAGCTGAGCGCGACCTTCTCGGCTTCGACCTTCGTTTGCGTGTAGCCATCGATGTGGTTGAGCGGCAACGGTTCGGTTTCATCGGTACCGTAATGGTGCCGGGCCGCGTACACGCCCGAACTCGAAACGTGAACGAACCTCTGGAGCGGCTGGCCCTTTACCGCTTCGAGCAAGATGCGAACGCCTTCGACGTTCACTTTGCGATACTCTTCGACCGGCCCCCAGTCGCCGACCTTCGCGGCCGAATTCACGACGACATCGACGCCATCGGTGGCACGGCGAATCGCTTCGACGTCGTTGAGGTCGCCGAGGACGATCTCGGCCCCGATTTTTTCGAGGAGTGTGCGATCCGCAGTCGGGCGAACGAGCACCCGAACCTTGGCCCCACGCGCGACGGCGCGCTCGGCAACGTGGCTGCCGACGAACCCGGTGGCACCGGTAATGAAGTAGGTGGTCATACTTAGCGTTGTCCGATTCGAGCGGCCCTTCGGCAACCCTGGCATCGATCTTGACACCTTTTCTGATGCTCGGTATTCGGCTCAGACGTACGCATGGATTGCGTGGCTGGGGAAATGTAGGGGGATCGTCGATGACCGTTCGCCGTCCAACTGTCTTGGGTTTAATGGCCCTGGCTTTTGTATTATTGCTTAGCGTTGGACGCCAGAATCTTTCGGCGGGCGAGTCTCCCGTGGGGAAGGTCATCGCCGATGTGGTGACCTTGAATAACCGCGTGCGCTCGAAGGAACTCATCCTCAGCCAGATGCAAACGCGGCCCGGGAAAACCTACGACGATGCCACGATGCAGGAAGACGTGCGCAAGTTGATCGCGTCGAAGTGGTTCGCCCCTGGCGGCGTGAAGATCGAGACGGCGATCTCTACCGAAGGCCGCGTAACGGTTTACGTGCAAGTCGTCGAGTTGAACAACGTGGTGCTCGAAGTGCAGTTCGTCGGTGCCCAGCATATGAGTGCGGACGCAATGCTACGCCTGAGTGGCATTCGCAAAGGCAGCCCACTCAACCCCGCGTTCAACGAAGCCGCCGCACAGATCATTCAAAATAAATATCGCGAAGATGGTCGCTATCATGCCACCGTCAACGTCAGCGAAGGCATGAAACTCACCGATACGCGCGTGATCTTTAACATCGTCGAAGGGCCGGTCGTGCGCATCTCGAAAGTGTCGTTCCGCGGGTACCAAGCGGCATCGGGCGGGCGTCTCAAAACACAGACGTCGCTCTCCGCGCCACTCGCAGGCGTGCTGCGATTTATGAACGACAAGTACAACCCGCAACAGATCGAAGAAGACAAGAAAAAGATCATCAACTACTACCTCAAACTCGGCCACCTCGAAGCCCGCGTGCAAGAAGAAGTGATACCGTCCCGCGATCTCAGCAACGTCGAGATCGTCTTCCACGTCGATGAAGGCCCCGTTTACACCGTTCGCGAAGTACGGCTCGAAGGTGGCAAAATCTTCCCCGTCGAACGGATGCGCAGCCTCATCGAACTCAAGGAAAATGGCCAGTACGATCGAGATACGATTCTCGGCGACGTGACGCGGCTAAAGAATTTCTACGGCTATCGTGGGTACATGGCCGCAATCGAAGACCAATGGATCGCCGTCACGGGTAAGCCCGGTTTCGTCGATGTCGTCTACACGATTTACGAGCCGGGCCGTCGTAACGCCGACGCACTCGGCGAACCGGTTCGCCGCGTTTCGAACCAAGTGCCTGCTGACTCCGGTGCCACCGGCCGAGAACCCGACCGCGTCGGGCGGATCATCATCAACGGCAACACCGTCACTCGCCAAGACGTGATTCTGAACGAGCTACGCATGGCCGGGCTGAATTCCGGGCAGATTTTGCAATACCCGTCGATCGAAGTTGCCCGACTGAACCTGTTCCGCCGTGGTATCTTCGATTCGGACAATCCGCCATCGGTCGAAATCCGCCAGAACGAATTCGACAGCATTTACAAAGACATCATCGTTACCGTCAACGAAACCCGCACTGGGCAGTTCCTGCTCGGGGCAGGGTTCAACTCGAACTCGGGCATCAACGGCAACATCGCGATCAACGAGCGAAACTTCGACATCCTCCGCGTCCCGACGAGCCTCGATGACTTCATAAACGGACGGGCGTTTCGTGGGGGCGGTCAGGAGTTAAAGCTCGAAGCCCAACCGGGGAATATCTTCCAGCGATACTCGGCCACAATACGCGAGCCGTATTTGCTCAACAGCGATTTCGGCTTGACCAACAGCGCCTACTACTTCAACCGTTCGTTTCTCGAGTACAACGAAGATCGCATCGGCGCTCGCGTGACGCTCGACCGACGTCTCGATGCGATCTGGCGGGCCTCGCTGGCGGCACGCATCGAAGGTGTGAACGTGAAAAACGTGCCGAGCTTTTCCCCCGAATCGATTCGGCGCGATGCGGGCCAATCGACGGTGTTAGGCCTCCGTGGTGGTGTGACCCGCGATACCCGCGATAGTTACTTGTTCCCTAGCAGTGGCAGCATTCTCGACCTCGGCTACGAGCAAGTGCTCGGCGATTACACATTCCCGATCGGCACCGCCGAGTTCACGAAGTTCTTCTCGTCGGATATGCTGCAACGCAAGGACGGCAGCGGTAAACACGTGCTCGCGGTCCGCAGCCAGCTATCGGTGACGTCGGATGCACCCGTGTTCGAACGCTTCTTCGCGGGTGGCTTCCGCAGTATGCGGGGCTTCACCTTCCGCGGCGTCGGTCCGACCGAAAACGGCCTGCACACCGGCGGTAACTTCGCCCTCTTGAACACGATCGAATACCAGATCCCGCTCAACGCGAAGGATTCGCTGTTTTTCGTGACATTCCTCGACCACGGTACCGTCGAACGCACAGTGGCGATCAAAGACTACCGCGTCTCGGCCGGCTTCGGCTTCCGGGTGAAGATCCCCGCACTTGGCCCCGTACCTGTCGCGTTCGACTTCGCGTTCCCGCTCAACAAAACCCCCGGCGACAACACGCAAGTGTTCGCCTTCTACGTGGGCCTGTTCGGCGGCCAATAATCGTTACCGTTACGACTCGGGTGGAAGTGAAGTTCGTGCAACCGCTGAAAAAATTGGAGAAGTGAATCGACGTAAGTCAGAATTGCGGAGTTTCTAAAACCGGTTTTTTGGCATTTTTGCGTCTTAAAATGCCCCTTTTTGATCGCAAATATCGGATGCGTTTCGAGGGTTTTCCCCGTATCTCGAACTCATCAATGGGGTTGCGCCGATGGTCGTTCGACTCGCACTCGGCGTAAGTACCGACCAAAAATCGACCGGACGCGACACAAAATCGACCGACCGCGACACAAAATCGACCGAGCACGACACAAAATCGACCGAGCACGACATTTTCACGACACTTTGCGCACGTCGCGAATTCCGACTTACGTCAAATCGCCTCCGATTGTTTGACTGCGGGAAATCGTGTGGGTGGTCGTACCGCCCACGGACGATCGTCCTATATTTATCCGTTTGCGAAGGCGGTATCACATTCGGGCCGCAACGCGTTCTGGCAAGAAATGCGTTCGATGTCGCAGGGATTCGCCCCCATCTGCCGCAAAATCGCTGTGGCACTTGTCTGTGCGGGGGATAGATTCTCACAATAGCTTACTGTGAAAAACCGGAGTGGACCGGCATCAACTGTCACGAACGTGGGCCGGATTCATGCGTTTGGTGTTAATCGGGCCGCCCGGTAGTGGCAAGGGTACGCAAGCGGAACTCCTCGTCGCTCGGCTCGGGCTGACGTATATCGGGACGGGTGCGATCCTTCGCGATGCGATTGCGGGGCGTACCGATGTTGGGCAAGCCGTCGGGCCGATGCTCGAACGCGGTGCCCTCGCCCCGGATGCGATCGTCAACGACATCGTGGCTCAACGGCTGCGGGAAGCGGACCGGCCCGAAGCGTTCGTACTCGATGGCTATCCGCGAACGTATGCACAAGCGATTTCGCTCGATGCCCTGCTTCGGCAGCAGTTTTTGACACTCGATGCGGTGTTCCACCTGACGATTTGCGATGGAGACGCGGTGCGCCGAATCACCGACCGTCGCAGTTGTGCGAACCCGAACTGCGGTGGCTGTTTTCACCTCGCGTTGCGACCGCCGAAACGGGCGATGACCTGCGATGCGTGCGGTGAGGCCCTGGTCGTACGCGACGACGACACCGAAGAAACCGCACGCCGCCGGTTACGCGAATTTCATAAGAATACGGATCGACTGCTCGAACATTACCGCGAGGCCGGACTGTTGTGCGAAGTGCCCGCGATGGAACCGGTCGAAACCATTACCGCGAACATCGCGAAAGCGTTGCGAAAGTAGTGGCCGATAGCTTGCGGATCGTTGTCCGCCAGCGAACCTTCTAACTGGAATCTCTTATGTGGCACGTCTTTCGTGCCGTTGGGAATATGCTCCGTACGCAAGCTGCTCGCCCACCGGAACTCAAATCCGACCGCGAACTCGCGCTCATGCGCGAATCCGGTATCCTCGTCTGCCGCGCGCTGAAAATTTGCCGCGACATGGCGAAACCCGGCGTCAAAACCATCGCGATCGATCGTGCCGTGGAGGCGTTCTACGCATCCCACTCGGCGATTCCGCTCTTCAAGGGGTACCCCGGCAAGGTGCCGTTCCCCGCCGTCACGTGCCTGAGCGTCAACGAGCAAGTCGTCCACGGCATCCCCGGCGAACGCACCTTGAAAGAAGGCGATTTGCTCAAGGTCGACACGGCGTGCAAGTACAACGGCTGGTGTGCCGACCGCGCGATCACCATCCCCGTCGGCACAGTGCGGCCCGAACGGCTGAGGCTGCTGCGCGTCGCCGAGGAAGTACTGCAAATCGCCATCGACGAACTGCCGAAGCGGAAGTGGTGGAGCGAAGTCGCGAGCAAGATGCAGAAGCACGCCGAGTCGAACCGCTTCAGCGTGGTGACGAATTACGTGGGCCACGGCATCGGTCGCGTCATGCACGAAAACCCGCAGGTGCCGAACTTCGTGAATCGCGAAACCCGCAAGCACGATTTCCGCATCGAGCCGGGCCTCGTGTTAGCCGTCGAACCGATGGTGAACATGGGCACCGCCGAAGTGAAAGTCCTCGGCGACCACTGGACCGTCGTGACCAAAGACGGCATGCCGAGCGTCCACGTCGAACACACGCTGGCGATTCTCCCCGGCGGGAAAGTGATGATTATCACGTCCGACGAAGGCGCATTTGAACTACCAGAGTTGCCGAGGCCGAATGGGACCGTAACACCGGTTTTCAATCCCGCGCAGCCAGTTTAAGATGGATGATACAGTTCAATTATTCGAGGGGATCAATCATGCATTGGGATGATCGGATTACGGCGGATCCCAAGATACTCGCGGGTAAACCGATTGTTCGCGGGACGCGAATTTCCGTGGAGTTCATCCTCGACTTGATGGCGAGCCATTGGAGCGAAAAGCAAATTATCGAAAACTATCCGCATTTGACTGGAGAAGATATCGAGGCGTGCCTGCGTTACGCGAACGAGCTAGTGAAGTCCGAGCGAGTGTACCCCGTGGGCTCATAAGCGATGCGAATTCTTGCCGACGTGAACGTTCCCAAAGCCACAATCGAGACACTCCGTTTGGCGGGTCACGACGTACTGTGGGCAATGGATCGCATGGGCACGAATGCCGATTTTGAGATTCTCGCTGAAGCGCAAAGTGAAATCCGCATCGTGCTGACGAACGACAAGGATTTTGGTGATATTGCTGTTCACGCGGGATTGCCTGCCGAGTGCGGTGTCATTCTCCCGAGGCTTAAAGGCCTATCGCTCGATGAGTCAGTGGCCCGAACATTGGAAGCGATTGATAGCCGAACGGATTGGATGGGCCATTTTGCGGTTGTGGACCCGCGTCGAATCCGCATGAGGCCGTTGCCGCCAAAGTCGATACCGTAGTCTGCCTGATGGAATACTTCCGAACTCCACCAAGGAAAATTACGGTCGCGACATGCCTACGAAGCTGCCGTCGTTTTCGCGAGAAAGTGCCCAGAGGAATGCGCCGACTTCGGGGCTTTCAAAGAAGAAGCCGACGGAGTTGATCTTCACCCGCTGGCCGCGTGCGGGGTTCCAGGTGGACGATAGCGTTTGGCGGACGTGGCGCGAAAGCAGATCGGTTCGTTGGGCGTCGGTGACGGTTTTTTCCTGGTCGGGTGCGAGGCCCGCGCCACTCGTCGGTAGGCCATCGGAGAAGAGATAGACGGTATCTAACCCCTTGTTCTTTAGGCGAAATGCGAGGTCGAGCGCGTCGTACATGTTCGTATCGCCGACGGGTTCGATGGCCGACAACTTCTCGCCTACGAGCTTCTGCGACACGTCGCCGAGGTACGGCTGCCATTCGCCACTGCCGAAGACGTAACTCGCTTTGCGCGAAAACACGACGACTTGAAATTGCTCCAACTCGGGCAGGCTCCGCATCACGCGGGTGACGGTTTCGACGACGATGGGCCACTTCGTGGGTGCGGGTGTTTTGTCGTCGATGAGCTTCATGCTACCGGAGGTATCGACGACGAACACGACGCGTTTACCGGTCATGGCGATGCCTGCGAACTTCGCATCGGATTCGATGCGGAGCTTGTCGAACTTATCCGCGAGCTTCTTCTTGTCGCCTTGCAAATCGACGATGTTCACGTTCGCATTATCGAGCTTCGTTTGCAAATCCTTGGCAGTTGCACGGGCGGCACTCAGTTCGTCGCCGGTCTTGCGCATCGCGGCAAGATTCGACTTCGCATCGTCGGCGGCCTTCTGCACCGTTTTGATCTTCGCATCGGCATCGGTCAGTTGATCCTCCGCCTTCTTCGCGCGGATCGCGACGAGGTCGGCTTCGGTTTCTTTCTCGCGAATCAGTTTGCGAAGGTCTTCCGCAGATTGGACTGTTGCTATTAGTTTCGCCGTCAAGTCCGTGGCATCTTTTTGCTTCTTCGCAAGCTGGTCCTTGAGCAAGAGCGATTGCGCCGACGCAGTGGCTAATTTTGTTTCGAGCGTGGAAATGTCGGTCTTGGCGACGGCGAGTTTCTCGTTCGTTTCATCGCGTTCGGACACCGTTGCCACTAACTTCGCCCGCAACGATTCGATCTCCGCATTCAGCGTTCGCTTCGTTGCGGTCAAGTCGTCTCGCACCGTAGAGAGCACCGATTGCGTCGCGCGCAGATCTTGCAACGAACTCGCGGCCTGCTTCTTTTCGTCGGTGGCCGCCCGGCTACTGAGCAACCATAACAGCGTCACGCAACCGAGCGCGCAACAGAAGACATCGAGCATCCACATGCTCACGAGAGTCGGCTGTTTGTGTCGGTTACGGAGGGCCATGTCGCACCTGAATTAGACGTCCGGGATACGGATTGTTAGCCCGAAGCGCTAGCGAGGAAGTTGCGCTATTTGGATTCGAGTTAGACTCCGCGACCCAGGTACGACGTAAAACGTCTAACCCTGGGCTAAATGATGAAACCCCGTTGGGCAACGCCGTGAACGATTTCCAGATTGGCGTGTGTTCCTTGTATTCGTAGCGGAAGTCGTGAGACTTCTGATGTAGCCCTCTCGCTCCGCGAGAGGATAGCGATGCCGCAAGAATCATTTTCCATCGCATCGGTCCAGACTGTTGCTATCCTCTCGCGGAGCGAGAGGGCTACGTAAGAACAAGAGAAGGAATCGTTCACGGCGTTGCCGGTTGGGGTAAATGCATAGCCAATTCTTACCCCAACGGGGTTGCATCGGATAGCCCAGGGTGACGTCTTACGTCGTACCCCTGGGTTCGATGTCGAGTCTTCGAGACACGTTTCCTCACTTCGCGGAGGGAACGCCGCGCTTCGTGGTTTTGGCAATCGTTTCGGTGGGTAAATCGATCGGGATTGCCCGGTCCAGGTGTGTTCTCGGGAGCGTGGCGGCTAGCCAACGGGCGTGTAGTGCGGCGGCGGCTTCGGTGGCGGCGTCGATCGGCAACATCGCGACTTCGGTTTGCTCGGCGGAGTTCTGGTAAAGCATCGCTGCCAGCCCCGGCAGTTTCGCGGCCGCATCGGTCAGCCAGACGGCGCGCGGCGGCAACGGCAAATTCGCGGTGCCGATGACTTCGCGAATATTGTCCCACGCCAGGTTCGCGAGCGGCGCACAATAGCCATCGAACTCGGCGGGTTGCTGCACGATGTCCTGATACCATTTTTCGGCGCGCACGGTCAGCGTCGCCGGTTGGGCCGCACGCATCGCATCGAGTGCCGCGTCGAGTTGTTCGTACATCGATTGCTCGGCATCGGCGGAGTCTCGCGGATCGCGCCGGCACAGTCGCACGCAACGGTCGGACAGCGAATCGATCAGCCGATCTTTCCACACTTTCAGCGAGACACGCGGCCACGCGCCCGCCGAAAGAATGCGAACTTCGCCGCGATCGACGTAAACGGTCGTGGCGGAGAGTGCGTACTCGTCGACGTCGATCATCACGACCGCACCCGGACCGGCCTCGGCGGTACGGATCGGCACGACCCAGTCGGGGCGATGCGATGCGGAATCTTTCGATTCGGCTTTCGGATTCAGTACCGAAGCCGCACGGTGCGCAGCAATCGCCAGCGGCATGATCGCGGTGCCACGTAACGGCAGTTTCGCCTTCGTGGCCAGTTCGTTTACCGTTTTCACCTGGGTCGCAGTCAGGTACGACGGCAACACCATCGCGAAGCCGTCAGCCTCGGCAACGATCGGTGTACGCATCGCGTCGAAGGTTGCGGCGAGTGCCGTTTCGGGCGATAACGTCAGTCGCGAACCGCGCCATTCGCGGGCCAAGCCGAGGCACGGCAGGAAGTTCGTACAAACGAGGTGCGGATGTTTTCGGCAAATCGCGTAGCCATTACGGCCCAGTTCCGGTGTCCGCCGTTCGAGGCCGAGGAACATCATGAGATCGTGGCGGCCCGGCTCCCATTCGAGCGCGCGCGAATGTCCACCCGTGACCGCAACCGCACGGGCACGCGATGCCGTCAGGTCCAGCCCGAGCAACTTGTTGCGGTCCGTCGGGGCATCGGGTGAAGATTTACGCGTCCAGATCATAAGCTCGCTTTCATCGGGCGGTCAGCAATCAGCGGTCAGCGTCAACCAGAGCCGGATTGGCGATTGCTCTCTTATGTAGCTGGCCTCTATGAGGCCGGTGGGGATGCAGGCTTCTGCACCAGCCTCCGGGGTCACCGACCCCAACTAGCTACAACAGCCTCCGGGGTCACAGACCCCAGCTACAACAGCCTCTGCTCTCTTATGTAGCTGGCCTCTATGAGGCCGGTGGGGCAACCGGGGTCACAGACTCCAGCCACAAGACCGGGGTCACAGACCCCAGCTACAAGACCGGGGTCACAGACCCCAGCTACAACAGCCTCTAGGGTCACAGTCTTTCTTGCTGAAAGCTGAAAGCTGACAAGCGGACCGCTACTCCGCCGCTTTCGGATCGTACAGCCGCAATAACAAATGCTCTTGGCAATACTCCTGGCAATCGATGACGAGCGTTTCCTCGGCGCGTTGCACGGTGTGCAAAAGGTACATCAGCACGATGCTGAGCACGAGCGCGACGAGCGTACAATCGAAGGCGATTTTGAGTTGGTCGGTCGCTTGTCGGGTGAACGCGGCAATGTCGAGTTCTTGCGAACCGGCCATGCCGAAAGCCCCCGCGAGGCCGCGAACGGTGCCGATGAATCCGACTGCGGGGATCGCCCAGGCGAGGTAATTGACGAGGCCACCCATACTGGCGACGAGTCGCCCGTACTCGATGTCCGCCTGATTCCGCACGACTTCGCCGACATCGGTAGCCGACTTGCTGATTGCGTATTTGCCCAGACCGAGGCGGATCATGTTCGACAAAATGTACGGACCGCCGCGCGTCGTCACTTGATCGACCTTGCGGGCGAGTGGGCGGGCATCTTCGGGGAGAATTCGTGCGCCTTCTTCGGTGGGCAACAGTTCGAGCGCGAACGCGGCCTTCTGCCGGTAGACTTCCCGCGAACGCGAAACGAGTACGAGCGACGCCCAGACGAAACAGAGATAGCAAACCGCTTGTTCGGGGCCGATGAGCAACTTCGTGATGCGTTCGGGCGTCCACTTCGCGAGGAACTCCGTACGTGATTCGCCCGCGCCGCCGAGTTGCCAGAAGGGGATGAGGATCCCGCCGACGATCGCGAGCGCAACGACGAGCCACAACCATTCGCGGGCCGGCCGATGCGAAGTCTGTACGGACATCCTGTACCTTTCTCCACGCGGTGTCTTGCGTTGCGAAGCTCGCTCGGGCATCATATCCCGTCGGCATTCCGACGGCACGTTAAATTAGAACACGGATAGGAGCCACGCTGATGATCGCGAGACTTTGGGCGAATGCGCTAGTTTGCCTAACGCTGGCAATCGGCATAACCGTCGGGGCTGCCGAGCCGATTCTGCTGAAAGATTCGCCCGCGCCGCCACCGGGCTTTCCCAAGTTCAAAGTGCAAGAAATCGACTCCGGGTTGAAGATCGGCTACGCCGTCATCATCGAAGATATTAACGGCGACAAAAAGCCGGACATCGTCGTCGTCGATCAACACAAAGTCGTGTGGTACGAAAACCCGACGTGGAAGAAGCGCGTGATCCTCGATGGCAAAACGAAGCCGGACAACGTCTGTGTTTGCGCGCTCGACATCGACGGCGATGGCGACCTCGAACTCGTGATCGGTGCGGGCTGGAAGCCGTTCGACACCAAGAACCCCGGCACACTTCAGTGGCTCAAACGCGGCAAAACGCTCGACGACGAATGGACGATGTACCCGATTGCGTGCGATGAGCCGATGGTACACCGCATGCGGGCGGTCGATTTCGACGGCGATGGCAAACTCGACATTGTGATGGCCCCGCTAATGGGCCGCGACGCCAGCAAAGAGCAGAACTGGATGGACGGCCGCCCCGTGCGAATTCTGGGTTACAAAGTGCCAAAAGAACCGACGACGCCAGAGAACTGGAAGCCGCTGGTGATAAACGATCAGCTACACGTTTGCCACAACTTCTGCCCAATTGGCGAAGACGCACCGGGTTCAATGGCGACGGCAAGTTACGAAGGGGTGAAGCTACTCATTCGCAACAACGGGCCATTTCAAATCGTCGATTTCCACAAAGGCAACCAAGACAAACCGTTAGGCAACCGCGGTGCCAGCGAGATTGCTCGCGGCGCAATCGCCGGGCTAGATGCCACAGTTGCCACGATCGAACCGTGGCACGGGAACGAAGTCGTCGTTTATTACCGGGGCGGCAACCCACGGACGACGATACGGCATCTGCTCGACGATCATCTTCGCTGGGGACATGCGATCAAATTCTCCGATCTCCTCGGAGAAAATAGCGATTTCGTCATCGCCGGAGTTCGTGATAACCCCACGAAAGACGACAAGTTCACGGAGAAACGCGGTGTTCGCATCTACCGCAACACCGATGGCAAAGGTGCGAAGTGGGAGCGATACATCCTCGAAGATGGCGGCGTGGCAGTCGAGGATTTAGCCGTCGGCGACCTCAACGGCGACGGCAAGCCAGACATCGTCGCCGTCGGCCGCGCCACCGGCAATTGCCGCATCTATTGGAATCAGGGGAAGTAACCCGAAAGCCCAGCGACGACCGTCGCTGGGCCGTTTGCCAACGATTCCTGATAAAAACAGTAGTTGTCAGAACGCAGTTGATCGTTGTCAGTTCCGCTGTTCACCACAAATGACAAGTAGGAGGAAACCTACTTCACCAGAGGTGGCGACTTGCCGGTGGGTTCGCTGATTTTTCCATCGTCCTTCGGCTTGGTGGCTTTCAGGTCGGCGGCGGCGCGGGTGCGGGCGTCGAGTGCGACGTCTTCCCCAGGGGTCAGCCCTTCCGTCACTTGCACGTATTGCTCGTTGTTATCGCCGACCGTCACCGTGCGTCGCGTCACACCCGAAGACGTCACGATGTACGCGACTTTCTCCGATTCGTATTCCGTAACGGCACCGACGGGTACGCTGATCGCGTCGGGCAGCGTGCCGATGAGGATCTTCACCTCGGCGGTCATGCCAGGCTTCAGCCCCGCGTCGGTCGGCATATCGTCGATGCTCAGTACCGTGTCGTACTGTTTCACCCCACCCCCACGGAAGCCATCGGATTGCGCGATCGTCGCAATTTTGATCACCTTGCCGTTCAACACGCGATTCGGCAACGCATCGATTTGGAACGTCGCGGACATGCCGATCTTCACTTTCTTGATGACCGATTCGTGAATTTTGAGCTTCACTCGCATCCGCGTCAGGTCGGGCAGGCTGAAGATTTGTTGCTGAAAGTACAACTGGGCACCGGGGCGGATTCGCGACGATTCATCCCAGTAACGTGCATTCGCGTAGACCACGATCCCGCTCGCTGGGGCGTGGATCGTGCAGCGTTCCATCTGCTCGTTCATTCGCGTGAGTTGTTTCTTCTCGATCTCCGACGTGCTCTGGGCTGCTTTCAGTTCGGCCTCGATCTTTTCAATCATCGACGCTTGCGTTTCCTTCGTCCGTCGCAACTCGCGTTCGGCTTCTTCGGCCTTCGCTTTCAACTCGGTGATCTTCTTTTTACGCGTGAATTTCTCCATCACGGTGATTTCCGCTTGGGCGCTCAGCACCTCGAATTTTCGCTGTTGTAGGGTCAGTTCTTTGGCGCGTATCTGTTCGAGTTGTGCGTACCCGTCTTTGACGAGTCCCTTCGTGAAGGCAATATCGTCCTCCGCCTCCTTCAGTTCTTTCTTTTTCAGTTCGAGCGCGCCCTTAAATTTGTCCACGTCGCGTTTGTACTCGCCCTGTGGGTCGTCGTACGACTCGAGATCGATCTTCGCCAACGTCAGTGCCAGGTCGGCCTTGGCGATTTCCCCCTCGGCTTTGTTTTTCGCCTGCGATAGATCGCTTCGGCTCGACTTCAGCTTGCCCTCGGCGGTCTGCCACTTTACATCTTGCTCGTTGATCGAGCGCAACAACACGTCGGTATCGAGCTTCGCGACTTCTTCGCCTTTGGCGACTAGCTTCCCTTCGTCGATGATGGAAACGAGTTTGCCACCGCCTTGGAGATCGCAGTTCACTTGTACCGCGTCGATGCTTTCGAGTTCGCCGCGATCCGTAATCGTGATTTTCAAAACACCTTGCGTAACGACCGCCGTAACGGGGCGCTCGAACGTGCGCGAGCCGACGACGTACGGCAACACGTATTTCCAGCCGAGATAGACGACGCCTGCCAACAGGCTCAGGACGACGGCACGGCGGAGCAAACCGCGAAACGTGCTTCTACGGTTGGGTTGCGGGCGTCGGGGTGGCAGCGGCGGGAGCGGCGCTGCCGATGGCTGGACGACTGGGAGTGGTGGCAACAGGTTGGTCGGTGTCATCGGTCGGGTACCCTCGTTCGTCGAGACGCATCTTCTCCGAGTTTATCAGAAGTCGTATCCGTTGTTGCTCGTAATTAAAGAAACTATCCGCCAAACCGTTGCGTGCGACCAACAGCGACTGTTGCGCGCTCAGAATCCGCAACGTCGCGGCCCCGTCGTCGCCACGGCGTTCGCGATCTTGCACCGGAGCGGTGAGTAGTCGTCGTTCGATCGCCAACTGTCGCACCGCGACGAGTAATTGTTGCCGGGCGATCTCGAAGTTGATGCGCTGCCGTTGGAGTTCGCGAATTCCCGTTCGCACGTCGAGTTCGACGTTATCCGACAGCGCCATATATGTGCGCCGCGAACGCTGATAGATCACCAGACTTTGGCGGTAGACGTTCCGCTCGAATTGGCGATTCAGCGGGCCATCGAACTGTAGGCCCGCCGCGAGTCGACTGCCTTCGGCACCGAACGCTACGGGATTTTTGCCGCCGACTTCCGTGACGAGCGTCCCATCGAGTCGGACCGTCAGATCGGACTTGAGCGCGTTCGCGGCAATCGAAACCTTCCGCCACGAATCGGTGACCTGGCCCTTCACGTTCTGTAAATCGAGCCGGTTCTCTTTGGCGAAAGGCAGCAATGACTCTTCGGTAAACGGTTGCTCGGGCAACCGTAGAGTATAAATGCGTGCGACGGACTCGGCCGCGATCGCGTTATCGACGATGCTCGCGATCTCTCGGGCCGCCGCCACGACCGCTTTCCAACTCGGCTCGCGGTTGGTTTCGCTAAACTCGCCTCGAATCTGTTTCAGTTCCGCACGAAACGCTACGATTCGCTCGCGGAGTTCGGTCGGCTTGTCTTTCTGCTGGAGGTACGCCGCTTTCGCGCGATCGAACTGCTCCTGATCATCTGCGGGTACTGGTCGTTTGAGATCGTCCGCCAACAGTTTGAGCGCGCTCTCCGACGCGGTGATCGCCTTCTCCGCACGCGTCGAAAATGCTCGCAATGTCTCGATCGATTCTTGCAACACGGCGAGCGTCGGCGGAGCGTCGAGTTCGGACTTCCGCTTCCGCTCGAAGACTTCGATCTCCGCTCGCAGTTTCTCGACATCCACATCGACGAGTTGAAAGCGATTCAACGGCGTGTCGTCGAGTTCGACCATCAATCGCGGTGGTAATCCGAGCAAGAGCTTGTAGCGATCGAGTTGGTTTTGCAGTTCGATTTCCGAGGAAATCAAGTCGCGCCTCGCGGAGAGCAACGCCTGAAACACCTGATCGACGTTCGCCACTTGCGTGCGGCCACCCTGAAACAAGATGCGATAGAGTGCGTAGTTTTCTTCCTGGCTCCGCAAGTTCGCCGCCGCATTTCGCACGCTCTGAATCTGGCGCAAAATCTGCAAGTAGCCGCCGCTCTCGACGTTGATCGACGCCCAGAACAGTTTGCGGAACCGTGCGAAATCGCGGACCGCATACAGCACGTCGCGTTCGCCCTGCGTCAGCGTTTCGAGGCGGATATTCCGACCGAAGCCGCGCAGCAGCGGTTGAATCAGCGTCATGCCGATCGAACTGCTTGCGGTGTGCGTACGGCCTGTGAATTCCCACATGAAACTATTTGCGAAATCGGTGAGTAACTGCCCACCCGCCGCGAAATGGCGCGTGAAACCTTTGTCCGCACTCTGGAGCAGCGAGTTCGATTCCGGGAAAGAACCGCCACCGCCGAGGTGCGAATAATTGGTGGCACGACGAGCGAAGAATTGCACGTCGAACTCGAAGCGATTCAGCGTCAACGAGAGTGCCTGAATGTAAACGCTTTCCAATCGCGTCTGATACTCGCGGCTGTTTTCGAGTGCCTTGTCCATCGCCTGATCTTGCGTCAACTTCAGCGCGACTCCCTGTGAAACGCCGAGGCTTTCTTCCCAGCCAGCCGGTTCGATATCGACGAGTACGCCGTCTTTTTCCCACTTGCGATAGCCGACGAACTTACCCGGATGCTCCATGAAAATCGCAGCCGAGGGATCGTCGGGCGGCTTCGGCGGGCGATCCGGATTCGTGGGGTCGGCGAGCCGCGAAGTCGCCGCCGGTTCGAGTTGCGTGCGGCCAATCGAATACTCGGGCTTCACGACACGCTGGCTGATAATCGGGTACGTTTCGCGGTCCGCCGAGGCGCGGTAATACGACCGCCCACACCCCGTGGCAAACACCGACAATAGTATTAGCCGCTTCCATTTCACGAGATACCCCCAGAACCGAGAGGCATTAACAGATCGGCATCGACAACGCAAGTGAGGCTTACAATTCGTATGGAACGTACCCTCGAGTACGCGAACGCGACTTCCGGTTCGAGTTTGAAGGATAATTCCCAGACCGATGCGGCTCGCGTTGGACTATGAATGCAGCGAGGTTACCCTCCGGCATTGCGAATCGCGCGATGTCGAACCGTAGAGGAATGCACATGTCTGCCAGCGCGTTGAGGATTCTCAGCAACATCTGTTTCGTTTCGGGATTCGTTTCGATCGTCGCGTCGATCCTCGTCTGGGTTCTATTCAAAGAACCCGATGTCGCGCACGGCGAACGCTTCGGCATTTTCGTGGGGCTTTGGGCACCGACGTTCTTCGCACTTTCGGATCGCTACGATCGCTATGCGACCGCGAAGGCACGCTCGTAGTTCTGCGAATCGATGCCCATTGCTGAGAAATCGCCTTCCGAAACTGACGTTCGATTCGCAATTACTAGCACAAAACGTCGTTTTATTCCGTTCGGCGGATTTTGATGCCGATCGGCACGACAGTTGCGAAAGGATAATCCTCTCAGAACGAGAGTTGACTTCGCGTGGTGCGGAGGCAGCCAGTTCTCAACAGAAGAGGTTCCCATGAAACGTACGATTGTCGGCCTGATGCTGGCGGTGTTTGCGGTCAGCACCGGTTGCGAAAAAGCGGGTACGCCAGGTGGCCCAGGAGCCACTGGCACAGGGGCCAAGCCACCGATGTACGGCCAAGCCGATGAGACATTCAACATCACGACCTCATCGGTTTCGATCAAGCAAGGCGATGTGGCTCAAACCACCGTCGGTATCAAACGCGGCACGAATTTCGATCAAGACGTCACCTTAATGCTCGAAGGTTTGCCGAATGGCGTGACGGTCGATCCGTCGAAGCCCGTCATCCAAAGCAAGAATACCGACTCGAAATTCACGCTCACGGCCAGCGACGAAGCGGCAGTTGGCGATTACGAAGTCAAAGTCGTCGGTCACCCCGCCAAGGGTGCCGATGCAAGCAATACGCTCAAACTGAGCGTAGGCAAAAAGGACACGTTCACCCTCAGCGTACCGTTCTGGACGACGGCTCTCAAACAAGGTGAGACGAAGGCCTTCTCGATTTCGATCAGTCGTGATAAGACGTTCAACCAAGATGTGGCGGTGAAATTTGAAGGTCTGCCTAAGGGTATCACCGTCGAACCGGCAGCGGGCGGGATTAAGAACGGCGAGCCCGAAGGTAAGTTCTCGTTGAAAGCCGCCGACGACGCACCAGTTGGCGACTTCGTAGTCAAAGTGGTGGGCCACCCGACAAAGGGTGCCGATGCCTCGCACGACTTCAAGTTCTCCGTTGCCAAGAAGTAAATCGGTTCGTGTTCTATTGGGGAAGCTGTTAACAGCTTCCCCATGTTATGGTTGTGTTCGAAAAATGATTCGTCCATTCTCACGATCTGGAGTGCATTCCAATGCCTGCATATTCCTACGAAACGATTATCGTGTTCTTGGTATTGCTCTGGCTTCTGGGTGCGTTCATTTCGCCATTCGGTGGCGATCTCATTCACTTAGTATTACTGGTCGTTGTGGTCGCTATCGTTTTACGACTCATGCAGGGTCGAAGCACACGTTTGTAATGTTCGTTGAGTTTACAAATAGCCTCCTACTTCGGGGGGCGATACGCCATCAAAGGCAATGGAAGTGCCCGGTTAACGGGTTTACAAGGAGACGAAAATGCGACATGCTTACTTTGTAATTGCACTGGCAGGTCTAATCGTATTTGCCGATGCGGGTGACGCAAACGCCCAGCGAAACGGCAACGGGCGGGGCGGCAATGGACGGGGCGGTTTCGGAGTGACGATCGGCGGCGTGACTATTGGTCAACCCGGCTACGGCTACGGAAATCAAGGGTATCGTCCGTATTCGCAAAACTTCGGTAACTCATTCGGTTACGGCGGTTTTGGCAACGGGTTCAACCAAGGTTTCGGTTACAATCAGGGCTTCGGTTACAACCAGGGCTTCGGTTACAATCAGGGCTTCAACAATAACCGAGGTTTCGGCTACAGCAATAACCGAAGTTACTATTCGCCCGCGCCGGTATACAATGCGACGCCGTACTATACGACGCCGTACTATACGACGCCGAACGCCACGACCTACTATTCCACGCCAAACTATACGACGCCAAATTATGTCGTCCCCGCGACTTACAGTACGCCACTCGTTCAAAACGCGATTCCCCAACAAACGGCTCCAATGGCCACTTTAGCGCAAAATCGTGCATACATCACGGTGAAAGTGCCGACGAACGATGCGCAAGTGTGGTTCGCAGGTACGACGACCGAGGCGACGGGAACCGAACGGCTCTTCAACTCGCCAGTCTTGGAAGCGGGCCAAACCTTCAAGTATGCAATTAAGGCGAGCTGGACGATCGACGGTAAAACTAAAGAACAAACACGAGATGTCGAGTTCCGTGCGGGCCAAAGCACCACGGTCGATTTCCGAGTGGCTCAGACCGAAAACGCACCGCAATCCGAGTCCGATCTCAATAAGTAGAACTTCTCGGTACGCTAAAAATGATGGTTTGAAACAGTCCCACTTCGCGGGCTGTTTCTCGTTGATGGTTCGGTTCCAGAATGAATTGCAACCTACAATGCGAGATGTCGGATATGGATAACGTGAAGGATGTCGCACAGATCATCTATTACCTGGCACTGAGTATTGCTGGGCCGATTGCCCTCGTGCAATTTATTCGTGCGAATAAACGCGATCGGCTCGCGAACGAATATAAAATTTACGACGAACTGGACAATCGGTTCTTCGAGTATCAGAAGATCGCACTCGAATACTACGATTTAGATATCCTCGACGTACCCAACAACGATCCATCGCTCGCATTCGACAAGAAACGCAAACAAGAGATGGTTGCCTATGCGATTTTGTTCTCGTTGTTCGAGCGTGCCTTCTTGATGTTTAGTCAACAAGATGAAAAGTTCCAAATGCGACAATGGTCGGGCTGGAAACATTTTCTATTCGACTTCATTCGCCGCGAGAATGTGCGGGCGTCGTGGCAGATTAGTAAAGGGACTTACGACACGGGGTTCCAGAAGTTCATGGACGATCGAATCGCCGAACTTCAAATCCCCGTCGCACCAGTACCGATTGCGCCTCCCGTAATGGCAGCCCCCGTTCCCGTTCAGGTGATGGCATTACCGAGCGTGCTCGCCGAGATGCCAATCGGCAACGCACGACCCAACCTCAGCTGAATTCAAAGGAGAAATTCACGTGAAGTATACATCCATCGTTGTGATCGCAATCGGTTTCCTGATCGCCTGTTTCACCGCGGCCCGCTACGCGAGCGGCGTCGGAGGTCTACCCGGTCAGCCGGCCGAACACTCGATCGCGAGCCTCGTCGTTCCCCTCGGCTTCGCGACGGTAATGGTTTGCCTCGGTGGCGCAATGTTAGCATTCGGCGGTAAAGGCTACACGATTACCCGCCCCCGCTTCTTCCGTCGCCCACCCGGCGAATTCAAAGATCGCGTCGATACTCGGAAGTCGAAGTGAATGTCATGAGTGCGGCTCACTTACCGATGCAAAATCGACTAAAGATCCTGTCGAGTAAGTCGTTCGTGTAGATTGCGCCGACCATCTCGCCGAGTTGATCGAGGGCTTTGCGCAATTCCAACGCGATCAGTTCTTGCGGGTCGTCGTAGAGGACGTGGGCGTGCGCTCGGCGGAGCGAATCGATGGCGGCATCGACGTGATGTCGGCATCGGCTCTGGCTCGGAGCGAGTGCGGGCCGAGATAGCAATTGCACTTTTGCCGTCAAGGCATCGCGTAAACCCACAAGGCCGCCGGGAGTGGTCGTCGATGCGCACAGTTCGCCTTCGCGAAATACGAGGTCCGACTTCGTGTACACAATCAGCGTGTCAAATAGGTGTAACGGTGGCCGCATGGCGTCGGGTTCGTCGCTCGGTACGCACCAGACGACGATCTCGGCGCGTTCGGATTGCTTTTGCCCCAAGGCTTGCGAAGCGCGATCGATGCCGTCCGTAGTTTCGCGAATGCCTGCGGTATCGATGAGTTCGACGCGAATGCCGGCGAGGTCTAAAACCGCAGTCAGGTAGTCGCGGGTCGTGCCCGCAATCGGGCTGACAATCGCGCCCGGCCCGGCGGTCGATAACGCATTGAACAGGCTACTTTTCCCCGCGTTCGGCGGCCCGGCGAGGACGATGCGAATCGGCCGATCGCTGACGGTGCGGTCGTCGAGTTGCCGCTTCAAGTTCGTGAGTTGCGCGAGGCCCGTCGCGATGCGCAAGAGTTGATCCGACTTGCCGACGAACTCGATATCTTCATCGACGAAGTCCAAACCCGCCTCGATGTCCGCGAGCAAATTGAGCAAGTCATCGCGCAAGGTATCGAGTGGCCGCGCGACGCCACCCGCGAGTTGCGCGAGTGCCGCTTTCAGGTCCGCATCGGTTCCCGCGTCGATCACTGCGAGCACCGCTTCCGCCCGCGTCAGGTCTTTCTTTCCCGCTAAAAATGCGCGTAACGTAAACTCGCCCGGCTGCGCGGATCGCGCCCCTGACATTAGCAGATCGGCGATCAGCAATTCAATCAGCGGCGGCGACGAAACCGTGTGCATCTCGATGCAATCTTGCCCCGTGTACGAGTGCGGTGCGGCGAACAAATAGCGATCCGCAGGCAACGGCGCACGCACGCCCGAAAGGCGCAAATGCCCCGAAACGAGTCGCCCCCGCGCATTGGATGGCACCGCGGTAAAGACGCGATCGACAATCGCGCATGCCGCCGTGCCGCTAAGGCGAACGATAGCGCGCGCCCCCGGCCCCGGTGCCGACGAGAGCGCCACAATCGTATCGTCGAGGAGTGCATTCATGGGGGATAGATTACCGATCTTGACCGCGTTCGGCACAGAAGATATGCCGCACGTCATGAACGCAAAATACTTACTTTCGCTGGTGTGCCTGCTCGCGTTGTCTTCGCTTGGGATCGCCCAAATGCCAGCGGTGCATCGAGCGATTTTGCTCGATGACTTTAGCGTCGTCGAAGGCCACACGCTCCACGTCGGTACGATTTTTCGCGTGACGAATGGCGATCGGACGCGGACGCTGTCGCAGAATCACGTGTTATTTGAAGCGGCGAGTGTGGAGGAAATCTATCAGTTCGTACTCGGGAAAATGGACGTAACTACCGTGGCGGGTGCCGCACAGATGGCGGCATGGTGCGATAAGAACGCGATGTACGACCGTGCGATTGGCCACGCCCGCAGTGTGTTGGCGTCGAACCCGACCGATGCCGTGTTACTGGAGTCGATTCGGAAACTCGAAGCAAAAGCGGCGCGGGTCGTGGTGAAGAAGCCCGCACATCAGGCGACCCAAGCCGCGGCGGCATTGCCCGCGAACGACGATCTCTCGACCGAGGCGACACTGAGTTTCGGAACGAAAGTGCAACCGCTCCTGATGAACGTGTGCGCGAGTTGTCACGCGCAGAAGACCGACAAAAGCGCTTTCAAACTATCGCGGGTGCGCGAAGGATACATCGACGCGGAGGCCACGGCGACGAACCGCAAAATCGTGGCGAATCAACTTTCGCGTGCGAATCCAACGGGCAGCCCATTCCTCGAAATGCTGGTGACGGCGCACGGCGGGCAGAAACTCGCATCCCTGCCGAACCGCAACCACCCCGCATACCGCAACCTCGAAACGTGGGTATTGAGCGCGGTGCCAGCCGTGGTGACGCCGCGTGCGTCGCTGGCCGCAAAAGCCGAAATGCCGATGGTAGTGACAGCTGAACTACAACGGCCCGCGTCGGTGGCTCCGATTGCGAAATCGCCAGCCCAGTCGAACGACCCGTACGACGCAACCGCATTCAACGCCTTGCCGAAGAAGTGAGTTTGGCCAGGACGGTTCCACATGAATCATGAATCTATCATACAAAAGCAACGATTTGTGGTCGCAATAGGATGAAACAGTCGGGCCTCTCAAAACTCGACCCGACCTACAATACTAACTCATTACGACAATTCGAGAACGCGGTTCATACGGTCTGCGACGTCCTTCAGTTCCTTCTCGCCGCCGCCGGAAACCTCTGCCGTGGCCCAACCGTTGTAACCGATTTCGGCGAGTGCCTTCAGTATCTCGGGCCAATCCTCATCGCCCTCGCCGATGGCGACCCACTTATTCGTTTTGCTGTAGCCTTTGAAGTCGAACTTCAGCATTCGCTTGTCGAGTTTGCGAATCCACTCGGCCGCCGGCACGCCGTATTTCAGCATGTTGCTACAGTCGAAATACGCTCCGACGAACTCGGACTTAAAATCGTCGACGTACTGAATGAGTTGCTCGGGTTTCGTGATGAAATCGTTCCAGACCACCTCGATGGCGATCTTCACTCCGAGCTTCTCGGCTAGTGGTAACGCCTTCTTAACCTCAGCTTGCGAACGGGCGTAGCACTGGTCGTACGTGACGTCTTTGTTGACGACTCCTGGAACGAGCAGCACGGTGTCCGCGCCGACTTTCTTCGCATCGCGTAGCGCGCCTTCGAGTGCCTTCAACCCTTTCGCACGTACGGCTTCATCGGGGCTGGAAAGCGTGTCGTTCCAGTGAACCGAATCGATGACGCCGTGAATCGCAATCCCCGTAGCTTCTTTGGCTTTTACGAGATCATCGAGATCGACGCTACTCGGGCTGTCGATTTCGACGCCTTGAAAACCGAGCTTTTTGACGAGTTCGAGCTTCTCCAGGTTTGAACCTTTGATGCCGATCATCCCGAACTTCACGGCCTTTTTGAGCTTCGCTTTCTTGCTCGATTCCGCTGCCCACCCTGCTTGTGCGGCTACGATTGCAGCCGTCGTGGCCGCTGTGGTGCGTAAAAAATCGCGACGTCCAATGGGTACGGTCATTCGTCACTCCTGTTCGAAGGTAAAGAAGAACCCCGACGGGGAAGGGCGGTTCGTTTCCGATCGCGCCCTGCAAAATCGGGGTCGGAGAAAGTGGATTACACTTGGCCGGGCTTGGCGACGCCGGGAACGACGTTCTCACCCCATGCGTACTGCTTCGGCGAGAGATCTTCCTTGTTCTCGAGCATCTTCTTCCACGTCAGCCGTTTGCCGGTGTAAGCCGACTGTCGGCCGATGATCGCCATCATCGTGCTGTTCGCGGCCGATTCCATATCGTTGATCGGCTTGCCCGCACGTAGTGCCTGGATGAACTCAACGTGCTCCTGGTAGTACATGTTCGGGTTCTTGCCCTCGAACTCCCACGACGTGCCGCCGGTTTTGATCTTGTGATCCATCAGTTGGGCGGAGCCTTTCGTCCCGAAGATGTGGTCGCTCACGTCGCTATCGCAGCGTGGCATCTGGCGACAATTCGAGAACAGCTTCTGCCCGCCCGCGTATTCAAAAATAATGCTGAAGTGGTCGTAAATGTTACCGTAAATCGGGTCGACGCGGACCTGACGCCCACCGAGGCCGGTTGCGGCAATGGGCATTTCGCCCTTCATCACCCACGCGGCTTTGTCGAGGTTGTGGCAGTGTTGCTCGACGATGTGATCGCCCGAAAGCCACGAATAGTAGTACCAGTTGCGGACTTGGTACTCCATTTCGGTCCATTCGGGCTTTCGGCCACGGTGCCAAATATCGCCCGTGTTGTAGCTGACGTGCATCGCCGAAACATCGCCGATCTGCCCATCGTGAATCCGCTTCACCGTCTCGCGTTTGGCGAATTCATAGCGGTAGCAGAAGCCCGAGGCACACATCAGGCCCTTCTTGGCAGCCAGCTTTGCGGACTCGATTACCGACTTTACGCCGGGGATATCGACCGCCATCGGCTTCTCGGCAAAGACGTTCTTGCCCGCTTCCACGGCATATTTCAGGTGAACGGGGCGAAAGCCGGGCGGCGTGCAGAGCAGAACGATGTCGCAACCCGCGTTGTCGATCAGCTGCTTGTAGCCATCGAAGCCCGAATACAAGCGGTCACCGGTGTCGACACGATCCTTGAACTGCCCTTTGACGACATCGTGCGCCGCTGCCAGAACATCGGGGAAGATGTCGCACATCGCGACGAGTTTGACTTGCGGATCCGCCTTCAGGGCATCGCTGGCGGCACCGCGACCGCGACCGCCACAGCCAACGAGGCCAATTTTAATGACGTCGCTGCCTGCCGCACGAACCGATGGCGCGAGCAGACTCGCCGCCGCTGCGGTCGCAGCCGTGGCCTTCATAAACGAACGGCGGTTGCTGCCGTGTGAGTTGGCGTTCGGCATCGTTTTCCCTCATAGTGAACGAAATTGAAACGTAGGCAGGTAATTACAGAATACAGCCATCGTTTCGCAATTCGCAACTGTTTTCGTTCAAAAACGGTCGAAGTGTCAGAAAAAGTCCATTCGGAATCGACGCAAGTCACAATTGCGGAGGTTCAAAACCGTGTTTTCGACTGTTTTTCAGAAAGAGCCCTTCGGCGAGAACGTCGAAGGGCTTTCTCATTGTGGGGACGAGGTTTGCGTCTTCGAGAGTGCAGTTCAAAAACACGATTTCGAGGATAGCCGTATGGGCCGCGTGTCACGAACCAGCCTTCCTGCACGCGCCGCGATAGTCCTTCGCGGGCATCGACCGATTGCTGTTCGGTGTAGAAGCTGGCCATGTTGGCGAGCGTCCACCACCACCCGCTGCTTCATGTTGGGGTCAGGGCCTTCCGGAATGACGACAAGTTCAGGGTGAGGCACGCCCGCAGCAGCATTTGCCAATTCGGTGGACTTCTGACGAAGGTAGCAGCCCGCCAAATACGACCCCACGCTGAGAAGCAGCGATGCCACTTGACTCCGCTCCCCCTTGCAGCCTTTCCTTTTGTCCGGTTTGATCGCGTGCGATCAAACCGGGGATTACAACATCCGAGCGGCGACCGAAGACCGGGCACTTCACTTCGAGTGTAGATAGCGCCTTGCAGATTTACATGTCATTAACCTTTCCATGCGTTTCTTAGCACTACAGCGCAGCATTAGATTATGCACTTATGCCGCCGCCTTTTGTGGGAAAACGATGCTTGCGCGTTTCGACGTTGATGATAGCGAGCCACGT
>JAYVQG010000182.1:0-7193 GCA_043757025.1 Limnoglobus sp. | reverse complement strand
TACGTCCGATTTCGCCCAATTCCAATCACGCCGGAACCAAATTTTTAGTGGTCTTATTTGGCAAAACTGCAACCGGGTTTTGAACCGTGCCCGTTTTTAACACGACCGTTACCGAATGTGCAATACAGAGATTGTGTCGAATGGAACGCGGATAGATCCGAATTGACCGGCACTTCGCTCCCGACTATGGTCGCTTTGCTTCCTGTAGCGAGATGTCCTGAAGGAGCCTGAACATGAATGGCTGGCGTACTGTGGTGCTGCTGGGTTTGTTGGTCGGTCTGGGTATCGTGGGTTGCGGGAAATCCGAGGTGACAGATCAACCGGCGGAGGCGGCAGTGCCGGCGATGGCACCGTTGCAACCGGTTCCGTTGAAACGGAATGCGGCCGAGTACAACGTGCCGTTCGACGTGGCCACGGTTTCGATTGCGCCCGATGGCTTCGAGTTACCACCCGATAAAACATTCGCCGGCAAACCGGCGGCGAAACTCGCCGACGACGTGCGCAAAGTATGGCCGGGCATCGCGCTAACCGACGATGCGGGCTTGCCCCTCACATTGCGTACGAGCATCGAAACCGAAGCGGGCACGTTTGAGATCACGCTGCACCCGGATGTTGCGCCGAACCACGTGCGAAACTTTCTCGCGCTCACGAAAGTCGGCTACTTCGACGGCCTCGTTTTCGAGCGTGTCGTGCAGCAAGTTTCCGTTTCCACCGATGGCACCCGCGCACCGTACGAGTTCATCACGGCGGGTTGCCCCGTCGGCGATGGCACGCCGGGCCGCGGGCACTTGGGGTACTTTCTGAAGCCAGAAATCGGCGACATCACGCACGAAGAAGGCACCGTCGGCTTCTGGCGCGAAGAAGACGATGAATCGGCGGGCGTGCGGTTTTACATCACGCTCGGCCCCGCCCCGCTGATGGACAAAGAGTACACCGTCATCGGCAAAGTCACGCTCGGTCTCGATACGCTGAGGAAGATCGCCGACGTGCCCGCAAAAACGCCCGGTAGCGAACTGCCGCTGAAGCCCGTCGCGATTCGGAAAGTGACGGCGAACCGCTAGAATGTTCGCGTCGGGCTGCGTACGATTGCTTCGCACGGAACCGCGACGAACGAGATGCAACCCGATGGCCAAGAGCAAACCGGTCGAATCTGAAACGGTCGCGACACCGGTCGCGCCGTCCGCGAGTTATACCGTCGTCGCGCGTCGTTACCGGCCCCAGCAACTCGTCGAACTCATCGGCCAGGAGCACGTCGCGCAAGCTCTTACGAACGCACTGAACTCCGGGCGCGTTGCCCATGCGTACTTGTTCACCGGTGCGCGTGGGGTGGGCAAAACGTCGTGTGCGCGAATTCTGGCGAAAGCGATGAACTGCGTCAAAGGCCCGACGCCGACGCCTTGCGACGAGTGCGACATTTGCAAGTCGATCGCCACCGGCGACGATGTGGACGTGCTCGAAATCGACGGTGCGAGCAACAACAAAGTCGACGAAATTCGCGACTTACGCAGCAACGTCGGCTTCCGGCCGACCCGTGCGCGCTTCAAAATTTACATCATCGACGAAGTCCACATGCTCACGACGGGCGCGTTTAACGCGCTGTTGAAGACGCTCGAAGAACCGCCGCCGCACGTCAAGTTCATCTTTGCGACGACGGAAATTCACAAGATCCCGATCACGATCTTGTCGCGTTGCCAGCGCTTCGACTTCGCCCAAGTGCGAACGCAAAAGATCTTCGAGGCCCTGCAAAAAATCGTGGCGAAAGAGGGGCTGAAAGCCGACGATGAATCGCTGCACATGATCGCACGCCGTGCCGCCGGTTCGATGCGCGATTCGCAATCGCTGCTCGACCAACTTCTCGCGTTCAGCGATGGCGACCTGACGAGCGAAAAGGTTCACAGCCTGTTCGGCACTGCGGGTGAAGATCGTGTGACCGAACTGGCCGAAGAGATCCTTACCGGCGATTCCCCGAAGGCGTTATCGAGCATCACAGATTTTGCCGAACGCGGGCTGCAACTCGGCGAATTGCTCGACCAACTCATCGAATACTGGCGTGGCCTGATGCTCGTATTGTCGGCGGGGAACGACTTCAGCGAACTGCCGGGCACGCCGGCGTATCGGGAGAAGCTGAAGCGACACGCGAAGGGCACAAACCTCGATACGATACTGGCGGGGCTGGACATCTGGACGACGACCAAGATGAAAATGCGCGGCAGCTCGTTCACGCAAATTCTGCT
This sequence comes from Limnoglobus sp., assembly GCA_043757025.1. Lineage (GTDB taxonomy): Bacteria > Planctomycetota > Planctomycetia > Gemmatales > Gemmataceae > Limnoglobus. The sequence goes on along the minus strand of JAYVQG010000182.1, from coordinate 4,959 downwards.
GGAAATGGCGGTGATTCGCCTCAGTCGGCTCGAAGATCTCGTCTCGCTGTCGCAGTTGACAACGCTGATTGCGAGCGGAGGCACGGCCGCACCTGTCGCTGCCAAACGGCCCGCGCCAACGAGTCCCAATCCGACGCCAGCCGTCGATGAATCAAAAAAAAAACCGATAGCGGTTCCGGAAGCTGATGGTGTGGCATTCCCAATTGTGGATGCGAATAACTTGCAGGAAGTGTGGCAGCGCGCGCTTCAAGAAATGGGGCCGATGAAGGCGAAATCGCTCAGCCTGGCGAAAAATGTAGCAATTTCCGGGCCAAATGCTCTGGCAATCCCGTTTCCACCGGACTATAGTTCTGCTTACCAGCATGTGTCGGGCGAAAATACGAGCGACGAACTTCGCAAAGTGCTCAAGCGATTGACGGGTCAAGACTGGGCGATCCGCATCGAGCAACTCGTCGGTTCGCCGCAGGCCACGCGCGATGTCCCGAAAGCGACGCCCTCGACGCGAGCCAAGGATATTAAAGATTTGCCGATGTTCAAAGCGGCGTTCGATGTCCTCGGTGCGCAGTTCGTGAATATCGAGACCGGCTACAACCCGCACACGCCGATCGTGGCCGACGACTGGCAGGAACCGCTCCCCGAACCGCTTACCGTTATCGAAGAAGACGAACTGGAGTAACGCATGTTCAACGAACTCGGCGCGATGATGAAGTTGATGGGCAACAAGGGCAAAATTCAGGAGGAAATACTGAAACTGCAAGCCACGATCGAGAAGGTTTCCGCCGAAGGCAAGGCCGGTGCGGGTTACGTGACGGTTCGCGTCAACGGGCGAATGGAAGTCCAAAATGTGACGATCAGCCCCGAAGCGATGGCACTCAACGACCGCGAAATGCTCGAAGACCTGATCGCCGCCGCGACGAATCAGGCTTTGAACAAAGCGAAAGTAGTCGTTGCCGAAGAAACCGCGAAGATGGCGTCCAACGTCGGTCTGCCAGCCAGTATGCTCGGTGGCGGACTGCCCGGTTTAGGCTGAAAAGGGAGGCGATTGCGTGTCGGAGAACGGGAACGCGATTTCGACATTACTCGAAGAACTCGGCAAGCTGCCCGGAATCGGGCCGAAAACGGCGGAACGCATCGCGCACTTTCTGCTCGTCGGCGACCGCGCCGTGGCCAGTACACTTGCGGATTCGTTGCGGGCCGTCGTGGAGCGGGTCCACCCGTGCCGCGAATGCCATCATTTGTGCGAAGGCGAACGCTGCGAGATTTGTTCGGATCGTCGCCGCGATGCGGGTATGATCTGCGTAGTGGAAACGACTCGCGATGTCGGCTTGTTCGAGCGCTCCGGCAACTATCGCGGCGTCTATCACGTGCTCGGTGGGCGGCTCGCCCCGCTCGATAATATCGGCCCCGATAAGCTGACGCTGACCGACCTGTTGCAGCGAGTGCGGAAAGGCGGCGTTCGCGAAGTCATCCTCGCGACCAGCCCGACACTCGAGGGCGACGGGACCGCGCTACTCGTATCGACGTTCCTGGCCGGTACTGGCGTGCCGATCACGCGGCTCGCCCGCGGTGTCCCGAGTGGGGCCTCGCTCGAACTGATCAATTTCCAGATATTGTCGGATGCACTCGACGCGCGAAAAGCGTATTGACGACTGCGGAGAGAAGGAACGCATGAGCGGATTAAATCTTGGAATGGGTATGCGGACGGAGCAGAACCTCAGCATGAGGCTCGCGCCGCGCATGATCCAGTCGATGGAAATCCTCCAGTTGCCGATCATGGCGTTGCAAGAGCGCATTCAGGCGGAACTGCAAGAGAACCCCGTTCTGGAAATCAAAGAGCGCAAGGCCACCGAAGCCGAAGGCCCCGCCGAGTTCAACCCCGATGCCCCGCTGAAGCACGACGAAACCGGCGACCTCGAGTTCAACCGGCTCGACGAACTCAACCGCGATTGGGGCGATCACTTCAACGAAGAACACCGGCCCAGTCGCTCGATGAGCGAAGAAGCCGGGGTGCGCAAACTCGACGCGATGCAGAACATCACGACGGCACCGCAGTCGTTGCAAGAACATTTATCCGAGCAACTTGCGTACCTCGATCTCTCGCTCGAGCACCTGCCGATTGCGGCATTCGTGATTACGCACCTCGACGAGAACGGCTATTTGCTGGACCACGACGCGGAAAATCGCAAGCCGATCCCGATCGCCTTCGACGAACTCGCACGCAACTACGAGGCGATCACCGGCACAGCCATCACCGTCGTCGACGTCGAAGACGCGCTCTTTTCGATTCAAAAACTCGACCCCGCCGGAGTCGGTGCGCGCGACACGAAAGAGTGCCTGACGCTACAAGTCGATAACGAAACCGAACATGCGGACCTCGTCCGTGCGTTGATCGCGCATCACCTCGAAGACGTTGCGCACAATCGCCTGCCCGCGATCCAGAAGAAAACCGGCAGCGACATCGAGACGATCAAGGAAGCGATCGAGATTCTACGGCGGCTCGACCCGAAACCCGGTGGGAAGTATGTCGCCGAAAGCACGCAGTACGTCGTCCCCGATATCATCGTTACCCGCAACGACGAAGACGGTTTCGACATTCGCCTCACCGACGACTGGGTGCCGAACGTGCGCATCAGCAAGCGGTACATAGAGCTGTTCAAAGACAAAAGCTCGGACCCGAAAGCGCGCGAATACTTGAAGCGAAAGATCACGTCCGCAAGCTGGCTGATCGATGCGATCGAACAGCGCCGCAGCACGCTGACGAAAGTGACGCGGGAGATTATCAACCACCAGCGGGCGTTCCTCGATCGCGGGCCGGACCACATTCAGCCGCTGAAAATGGAACAAATCGCGGAGAAAGTCGGCGTCCACGTGACGACCGTTAGCCGCGCGGTCGACGACAAATGGGTCGAAACGCCACGCGGGGTGTTCCCGCTCAAACGCTTTTTCGGCGGCGGAACGAAGAACGAACAGACCGGCCTCGATGTCGCCTGGGAGCGCATCAAACAGAAACTGCAAGAGATCATCGCCGACGAAAGCAAACAGAAACCGCTTTCGGACGAGGAGATCGTCGAGAAATTCAAACTCGCGGGCCTCACCGTGGCACGGCGAACGGTCACGAAGTATCGCGAAGCGATGAACATCCCCTCATCGCGACAGCGCAAGGAATGGGCGGGGTGAAATGTCGCTGGAACTCCTCGCGCAAATCGAAATCATCCGACAAGGTGGCGGCGCTGCGGCCATCGAGCGCCAACATCAGAAGCATCGCCTGACGGCGCGCGAACGGATCGCGAAACTCATCGACGCAGAAAGCACGTTCTTTGAACTCGGCGTGTGGGCGGCGTGGCAGATGTACGCCGACTACGGCGGCGCACCTTCGGCAGGCGTCGTTACGGGCGTTGCGCAAATCTGCGGGCGACGGGTGATGATTATCGCGAACGATGCGACCGTGAAAGCCGGCGCGTTCTTCCCGATGACGTGTAAAAAAGTGCTGCGTACGCAGCGAATCGCACTCGAAAACCGCTTGCCACTCGTCTACCTCGTCGACTCAGCCGGGGTGTTCCTCCCTCTCCAAGATGAAGTCTTCCCCGATGAGGATGACTTCGGCAGAGTCTTCCGCAACAACGCGGTCCTCTCGGCGAAGGGCATCCCGCAGTTCGCCGCAATCATGGGGAACTGCGTCGCCGGTGGCGGCTATCTGCCGGTGTTGTGCGACAAGATTTTAATGACCGAAGGCAGCGGGCTGTACCTCGCGGGGCCGGCGCTCGTTAAGGCGGCCATCGGGCAGGTGATCGCACACGAAGACCTCGGCGGGGCCGCGATGCACGCCACGATTAGCGGGACGATCGACTATCGCGAACCGAACGACGAAGCGTGCCTCGCGCGCATCCGCAAGCTAATCGACTTTTTGCCGCGCGATGACATCGGCATGTCACCGAAAGCGAAACCGGATCGCATCGACTTCGACCAATTCACCAACGGCACCGAGTACGATGTCCGCGACTTGCTGAACGGCATCCTCGATGACGGCACGTTCGACGAATACAAATCCGAGTTCGGCCAGACGGTGATTTGCGGTTACGCACGGCTCGGCGGGCGAGCCATCGGTGTCGTCGCCAACCAGAAAATGCGCGTGAAGCCTGCGAACAGCCCGCTCCAGTTCGGCGGCGTGATGTACGTCGATTCCGCCGAGAAAGCCGCTCGTTTCGTGATGGATTGCAACCAGACGCGCGTGCCGATTTTGTTCGTGCAGAACGTCAACGGCTTCATGGTCGGTCGCGATTCGGAACAATCGGGGATCATCAAAGCCGGGGCGAAGTTGGTGAATGCGATCGCAAATTCCGTCGTGCCGAAGATCGCGCTGATCACCGGTGGCGCGTACGGCGCGGGCCATTATGCGATGTGCGGGAAGGCGTTCGACCCGCGATTCGCGTTCGCGTGGCCGACGGCGAAATACGCCGTGATGGGCGGCGATCAAGCCGCGAGTACACTGCTGGAAATTCAGATTCAGGCGATGAAACGCGAAGGGCAAACGCCGGATGTCGAGGAACTGACACAGTTACGTCAGCAAGTCGTGGCCGCGTACGAAAAGCAAACCGATATCCGCTACGCCGCCGCCCGGCTCTGGGTCGATGCGATTATTTCGCCCAACGACACGCGGCAAACATTGCTCGAAGCCGTCGCCATCGCCACGCGCCACGACGACGGATCGCCGTTCCAAACCGGCGTGTTCCAAGTTTGATTTTAGGCATGGTTCAAAAAACGGTTCGCACAACGCACATTCCGGGCACACGAAACGTCGTGTGTAGAAGACTTCACACGACCCTCAGTCGCAAAAGGTATTCGTCACACTCTCGCTAGTGGGCCGGAAAGGGGTTCGGCGAACATAAAAATGCTCGCCGTACCATTGCGTTCGTATTCGTAATCGACACGCCGGCCGTGCGTCTTCGTCGCGGCGATCGG
>JAYVQG010000181.1:0-7249 GCA_043757025.1 Limnoglobus sp. | reverse complement strand
CGTCGCAGTGGTTGCTCGGCTGCGTACTCGCGGCGATTGCGTATTTCTTGTCCGCACAAATCGGATTACTCATCGCCACGGTCGGTGCCACGATCACGATTATCTGGCTGCCAACGGGTATTGCGACGGGCGTACTCTACCGTTACGGCATTCGCTATTGGCCGGGCCTCTTTATCGCAGCGTTTGCAACCAACCAACTGACTTTGAAGTCCCATACCGCGTTCCTGATCGCAATCGGCAATACAATCGCGCCGATCGTCTGCGCGATGCTGCTTCGTCGCCTGAAGTTTCAACCGTCGTTTGCAACCTGGCGCGACATTGTGATACTGGCGGTGGCGGCACTGACTTCGATGTCGATTAGCGCCGTCAACGGTACTTTTTGGCTGATCCTATCCGGTGCGATCCCTATGAGTATTTGGCAGGAAGCATTCGCAGTGTGGTGGCTCGGCGATGCGGGTGGCGTGCTGATTGCCGCGCCGACGATCCTCGCCTGGACGCCCGACGTGCTCGAGCGAATGCGGCGGCGTGGAAACTTCCTGCAGTTCGTCGGTGCGTTGAGTTTGACGATTGCAATCTGCGTCTTCCTTTACCTCGAAGTCTTCGCGTTGGCGGCGTGGAGTCTGACGCTCATCTTCGTGCCGTTCATTTGCGTGCTTCGCGTCGCGACGGTCTATCGTGCGTGGGGCGTTGGCCTCCAGATACTCATCGTGGCGGTATTTGCTATCTATGCGAATCACCGGGGAACGGGCATCGCGCAATACTTCGATGGTCGCACGCGACCGTACTTTTTGTGGGGCTATCTGGTGTCGATGTCGGTCATCGCGATGGCGCTCGTCGGGTTACTTGCGGAACGCGAGCAGATTGCGAAACGCCTGCGCGAAAGCGAAGGCGAGTATCGCGCACTGGTCGACGACAACCCTGCGATCATCTGTCGCTTTCGTGCCGATGGTACGATCTTGTTTGCGAACGAAACCTACCGTCGGATTTTTGGCAATAGTCGCGTTGTGGGGAAAGAAAATCTCCTCAGTCGCGTCGGATTCGTTTCCGACCGCGTCGCATTGGATCGACTCCCATCGCTATTACCGACCGACGCGCCGGTCGATCTCGTCTGTTTTGCGAAAGACATCGCGAGTAAAGGTCGGTGGGTCAGTTGGTCGATCCGTGCGGCCGAAAGTTCCGCCAATGGACAGCCCGAGTATCTCGCAATCGGGTTGGATGTCACCGAACGCAAACGGGCCGAGGGCGAACGAAAAGAACTCGAAATGCAGGCGATTCAAGCGCAGCAATTCGAGGCGGTCGGCGTGTTGGCGGGCGGCGTGGCGCACGAGTTCAACAACATCCTCACGGGGATTTTGGGGAACGCCGAACTCGCGCAGATGATGCTTTCCGAAAGTTCGGAAGCGCATTCGTGTATTGGGGAAATCCGAACTGGTGCGAACCGCGCGGCCGACCTGACGCGGCAACTCATGATCTTCGCGGGAAAATCGAACACGGCAGTCGGGCCAATCCCGCTCACCGATTTCATCCGCGACAACGACGGTTTGTTCAACATCGCCGTCTCGAAACGCTGCCGAATCGCGTATCACCTCGACGACGAACTCCCGCTCATTCGCGCCGATGAAGCGAGTATCCGCCAAGTGCTGATGAGCCTCGTCACGAATGCGGGCGAAGCGATCGGCAAGCGGAGTGGGACGATTCAGATCCGAACGCAGACGAGGAGCTTTACCGATAAACCCGCATCGTCGGAGTGGGTGAAATCGCCGGGCTTGCAGTTGCGCGGGAACTACGTGCAACTCGAAGTGATCGACGATGGTTTCGGGATGTCCCCCGACGTGCAAGCGAGAATCTTCGAGCCGTTCTTCACTACGAAATTCCCCGGTCGCGGGTTAGGCATGGCTGCCGTATTCGGCATCGTTCGAGGGCACAACGGCGCGATCCGCGTGCGAAGCGTACCGGGTTCGGGAACGACTGTTACGCTGCTGTTCCCAATAGCCGCCACGTACGTCGATGGCTCGTCGGTGATCGGAATGCAAACGATCTCACGCCAAGCCGTTCGGGGCTGATCTCAGCTACCCTCCGCGAACGTATCGACCAAATACTCGCATATCAGGCCCTGTCAGTCCATTGTGGAACCATCGCGAAACCGCGCCCGAGCGCGAACACTTACGGTTCGGCTAGTTTCCCTTCTACAATCACTCTATCTTGCCGAAGTGGAAGCGAACGGGTCATGGAGTACCGACCGATGTCGAATGAATCGCCGTTTTTGAAGCTGACCGAAGATCGCGTGTTGATCCTCGATGGCGGCATGGGTACGAGCCTGCATAAATATAAGCCGACCGATAAAGACTGGGGCTACTCGCCGAACGGCAAATCGCTGATGAACCTTTCGGATGCGCTCATTTACACGCACCCGGATTGGATTCGCGAGATTCACGCGGAGTTCTTCGCCGCCGGTTGCGATGCCGTCGAGACGAACACGTTCAATGCGAACGCGATCGGTCTCGGCGAGTTCGACCTGAATCCGCAACTCGATGAAATCAACCGGCTGAACATTCGCCTTGCGAAAGAAGTCGCGGCGCGGTTCACCACGAAGGAACGCCCGCGGTTCGTCGTCGGCAGTATCGGGCCGGGCACGAAGATGCCGTCGCTGACCGACCCCGCGATTTACATCGACTTCGACACGATGGCCGACGCCTACCGCCCGCAAATTCGCGCGATGATCGACGAGCGCGTCGATGCCATCCTCATCGAGACGTGCTTCGACATTTTGCAAGCGAAGATCGTGGCGATTACGGCCATCGAAGAGATGAAGAAAGCGGGTGTCAAGATCCCGCTGATGGTGCAACTCACGATCATCGATGCCCGCCAGAAGATGCTTCCCGGCACCGACATTGCCACGGCACTCGTCGCGCTCGAACCGCTCGACGAGATCGACGTGATCGGCATGAATTGCGGCGTCGGGCCGGACCTGATGCTCGACAGCATCAAGGGGCTGAGCCGCCACTGCAAGAAGAAGCTGAGCGTGTTGCCGAACGCGGGCCTGCCCGAAAACCGCAACGGCGAAACGTACTTCCCGCTCGACCCGGATGGCTTGGCGACGTGGCTCGAACGCTTCGTCGTCGATTTCGGCGTCAACATTATCGGGGGCTGTTGCGGCACGACGAGCCAGCATCTCGCCGCCGTGGCGAAGCGGCTTTACGGCAAGAAACCTGCCGCGCGTAACCCCGTTTACCTGCCGATGGTCGCGAGCTTGCAAGCCTCGCAGGATCTGTTCGTCGATCCGCGACCGCTGCTCGTCGGCGAACGTACGAACACCAACGGCTCGAAGAAGTTCAAGCAACTTCTGGAGAAAGAAGACTGGAACGGCCTCACCTCGATGGCCCAGGAGCAAGAGCGCGAAGGCGTTCACTTGCTCGATGTCTGCGTCGATTACGTCGGCCGCGATGGCGTTCGCGACATGAAGGAAGTCATCAAGCGCTACAACGCCGTGCTGACGAAGCCGATGATGCTCGACAGCACCGAGAATCTCGTCATCGAAGCCGCGCTGAAGTTGTGTTCGGGCAAGACGATCATCAACAGCATCAACCTCGAAGACGGCCGCAAAACGCTCGACCCGAAGACGAAGCTCGCGAAGAAGTACGGGGCCGGGTTGGTCGCGCTGACGATCGACGAAAAGGGCCAAGCCGACACCGCCGAGTGGAAGTTCGAAGTCGCGCAGCGCATCTACGACATCGTCGTTCACGAGTACAAAATTCCGCCGTCGGACCTGATGTTCGACCCGCTCGTCTTCCCCGTGAGTACCGGCCAGGAGCAAACCCGCAAGAGCGCCATCGCGACCTTCGAGGCGATCCGGCTCATCAAGCAGCGCCTGCCGGGCTGCCTCACGCACGTCGGCCTCAGTAACTGCTCGTTCGGCCTCGCGCCGTACACGCGGCAGGTGCTGAACTCGGTCTACTTGCACTACGCGATGGAGTACGGCCTCGACTCCGCGATTCTGCACGCCGCGAAGATTATGCCGCTGAACAACATCGACGCCGAGGGCAAGGAACTCGCACGCCGGTTGTTCTTCGACGAGCGCGTCTTCAACGCCGCCGGCGAATGTATCGAAGACCCGTTGCAGATGATTATCGAGCATTACGCCGATAAAAAAGGCGAAAAGCGCGCGGCACGGCCACTCGGCGACACGATCGAAGAACGCCTCGAACAGGCGATCATCCAGGGTCGCCGCGAAACGCTCATCGCCGACCTCGACGATGCGCGGACTCGCTACACGCCGTTGCAGATCATCAACGATGTCCTGCTCGGTGGCATGAAAGTCGTCGGCGAACTGTTCGGCAGCGGGCAGATGCAACTGCCGTTCGTGCTGCAATCCGCCGAGGTCATGAAAGCCTCGGTGGCGTACCTCGAGCAGTTCATGGAGAAGGCGGACGGCCAGGAAAAGGGCAAGATCGTGCTCGCCACGGTCAAGGGCGACGTTCACGATATCGGCAAAAACCTCGTCGATATCATCCTGACCAACAACGGCTACAAGGTCTACAACCTCGGCATCAAACAGCCCGTCGATGCGATGATTTCCGAGTTCGTGAAGACCGGCGCAGACGCGATCGGCATGAGCGGCTTGCTCGTGAAATCGACCGTCATCATGAAGGAAGATCTGATCACGCTGAACGATCGCGGCCTGAACCCGCCGGTGATCCTCGGCGGGGCCGCACTCAACCGTCGCTACGTCGAAGAAGACCTGACGCGCGTCTATCACGGCAACGTTTATTACGGCGAAGACGCCTTCGCGGGCTTGCGGATCATGGACGAACTCGTGGCACGCAAGAAGATCGCCAGCGTCGGTAGCGCGGCACTTCGCGGCGCGATCAAGGGAGCCGAAAAGAACCAGCGCGGTATCGCGGTGAAATCGATCTGCGAGGGCGACGGCACGGACGATTACTACCCGAAAGCGATGACGGTCGAAGTACGGCCCGACTTACCAAACCGCGCCCCGAACCTGCCGAAATCGCCCGACATTCCGACGCCGCCGTTCCTCGGCACGCGGACATTCTCCGCGAAAATCGAAGACGTGTTCCCGTACATCAACGAGCGGACGCTGTTCAGTTCGCAGTGGGGATTCGTGAAAGGCGGCGTCGACCCGAAGACGTACGCGGCCCAGATCGAGGCGACCGCCCGCCCCGCACTCGCACGCCTGAAAGCGATGTGCATCGAGCGAAATGTGCTTCAGCCGCAGGCCAGTTACGGCTTCTTCCCCGCGAGCGCCGATGGTCAGACTCTTACCGTGTACGGCCCCGACCGCACCACCGTGTTGCAAAAGTTCACCTTCCCGCGGCAAGATTTCGGCGACTTCCTCTGCCTCAGCGATTACGTCGAAGCCGCCGTCGATGGCAAGCCGATCGACTACATCGGCATGATGGCGGTGACCGTCGGCCACGAAGTGACCGTCGTTTGCAACGAACTGCGTGCCGAAAACAAGTACCAGGATTATCTCTTCTTGCACGGCCTCGGGGTCGAATCGGCGGAGGCGTTCGCGGAGTATTTCCACAAGCATCTGCGGGCCGAGTGGGGCATCGGCGGCAAAGACAGCCCGACGATCGCGAAGCTATTCAAGGGCCACTATCGCGGCCGTCGCTTCGCCTTCGGTTACCCTGCCTGCCCGCGCCTCGAAGACCAAACCGGCCTGTTCGAGTTGATCGACCCGACGCAAGTCGGCATCACGCTCACCGAGCAATTCCTACTCGAACCCGAACAGTCGACGACCGCAATTATCTTCCACCACCCGAACGCGAAGTACTTCAACGTGAAGCGCGGCGGCGAAGTGGAATTCGAGTAGAGTTAGTTGCGGACGACAATCTTATTGTTGTCGTTGTAAAGTCCGAGTGCGAGGAAGGTTCCGTTCGACGCCTTGAGGATGACTTCATCGACCGCCCCCGCAAAGACTCACGGGTGCCGACCGAAGAACGGTTGCGCATGTTTCGGCTTCAGAATCACGGTCGGCTTAGCCACACACAATCCTCGATATTCGTCCGATATCGCGTCCGACCTCGGCGGCAGCGATTCTCGCGTCGCCGCTGTGGGCCTCGTTGCCTCGTTCATTTTTCAATCTTCCGTATTCCACAGTCAACGAATCATTACGACCCAAAAGTGATGCAATTGGATGGAATTCGTCAGGAACGAACCTGTTCGCGAATGGTTCGAGACGGCCTCGGAAGTTCGTTGCAATGCGTTGATGGTCAACGAATGCAATACATCCGTCTGGCTCCAAAAGCTACCATCAACGCTTTCGACATTGAAGTGATCCTGAATCCAGCCGTTGATTTTTTCGTGCCAATAGTTGGCCGTATGCTTCTGAATGTACGCAACCATAATTGCGGTCTCGACACTCGCACCGTGAAGCCCGAGTTTGAATCGTTGAATACCGCCACTCGCCTTGTCGGTACCGGCGACATATTCTCGTTCGCGCGCCCTGCCCGGTGTCGGCAACCGTTTGCATTCAATCACCATGAACGGTTCGTAAATTGTGTAACGAATCGCTCCAATCTCTGAAATTTCCTCCATGCCATGTATTCCTAGATCAGCCGTACGTTGTCCCGTTTGCGGGGCTTCGTGCTTGAAGCGTATCATCGGAAAGCCAACCCGCGATTGCGTTTCGAGGAAATCGCAAAGCGAAGAATTGAGCGGTTTTTCCGCAACATCCAGTGGGCGTTTTGGATCGTCTCGCCATGCAGGTAACTGCTTGCGAACGAAATCCAGCGATTTCGCAATCAATCCCTCGTTGGGTTCGGGTTTGTAAGTGAGTTGCCCAGTCGTGCCGAATTGCGGCCCATGGATTTTCGCCACGGTCACCACCCCTGCTTGCGAAGGTCGGTCAGCGTGTCATCCGCATCTCGAATAGCCGTCGAGCGGATCCAGTAACGCAAACGATCTGGCTTCACGATGAGGATAACATTTTTTTCGTAATACCGAACCACACGCACAGTCCGAAGTGCCTCACGACTGGTATCGTAGATCAATCGTTGTAATGGCTCTTCACATTCCTCATCGAGCCACGAAACATCTGGCTCCGTACCGAAATAGAAAGGCTGGGCAATCAAGCCATTCAGCATTATAGGCTCGTGCGCACGCAAGTTGTCGTACAGGCTGCCGAGCATATTACCTCGGTCCGTATGATCCGCACGTTGGACTCCTTTGCGGCATTTGCGGGATAGAATGAGCCTTGACACCCCCGGAGTACTTCACATGGCCATCG
>JAYVQG010000180.1:0-1900 GCA_043757025.1 Limnoglobus sp. | reverse complement strand
CGGCTGACGCACCACTGTCAGTCCGTTAGAAGAAACGCTGCATTCGCAAGCGGAGAGAATCTCTGCCGCTCAACCCTGCGCAGATTAGACAACTACTTGCGATGAGGCCCGACAAAGTTTCCGCAACAAAAACCATGAAGGTTTGGAATCGTCGCGTGAATGCACTGTCGGGCCTCTCAAAGCTTCGACCCGACCTACAAAACCAGTCGTTCGACAGCGAAGCGGAAGAACCCGCGAACGGTCTGAGTTACGTAACGCCACACTCAATACTTTTAGGAACGACAATGGCTACCAAAATCTTCGTGAATCTATCCGTATCGGACTTGAAGAAGTCCGTCGATTTCTTCACGGCACTCGGTTACACGTTCAATGCCCAATTCACCGATGAATCGTGTACTTGCATGATTATCAGCGAGGACATCTACTCGATGCTCATGACGCACGAACGATTTAAAACCTTCATGCCGAACGAGGTCTGCGACACGAAGACGGCGACCGAAGTGCTGATTTGCCTGTCGTGCGAAAGTCGCGGTGAAGTCGATGCGCAAATCCAGAAGGCGATCGCGGCCGGTGGCTCGACGTTCGAGGAACCTATGGACATGGGCTTCATGTACGGTCGCAGTTTCCGCGACCTCGACGGTCACATCTGGGAATTGATGTACATGGACCCGAGTGCGGTGCAGGGGTAAGCCGTTTCCCGCTAGAACAGAATCTCACTAACGAACCTGTTGGAACTGCTCAGTTCGGGCACGACAACTGAATCGCTACTTGCCGACTATGAAGATCTCGGGCACGAAGACCTCTTGGCCGTGTTGGCCTTCGCAACTCGTTTGGCCCAAACGCGCCGTCTCCAGTCGTACCCATGAAGTTCCTTCCTCGAGCTTGGGCTGTTCGGTATCACCGTGCGTGGTGAATTCCTGTTGGACATGTCGCATCTGATGACGATAATGCTTTTGCGATGAATTTGTGATCGCAGATTCCTTTCGGTAAGAGTGCGATAACGATGACGCCCCAACAGCCCGACAGTGACGCTTCGACTCCGATCCGCTTCACTGTCACGGTCCAATGCAAGTCGTGTCGCGTGCGGATTCAAGTTTCATCGCGGAAAACTCGTTTGGAATACAAGTTTACTTGCCCGCGATGTTCCACCGTCAACAACATCGTCTTGGCGACTCCGATCGAACCGCCACCGCAGAGTCACGTTCCACCCGACGTTTATCAGTTGGCCGCGTCGCCACCATCGCCAGTTGCGAAACGGCTGCCGCCCATCACGTATCCCGTGTCGTCGACCAAACCGATCGATTTGTTCGCGCAGGCTCTCGCATCGAACGCGCCCGCCCGCACAACCTCGAACGAACTACCCGAATTGCAGACGATCCGAACGCTCGCACGGTTCGGATTGATGATCGCCAAATCCGATGGCCAAGTCGCGAATGCCGAACGCATTGCCGTACGCGAGTTTCTCGCGACGTTGTTCGGCCACAATGCGATTCTGGCGCGGCACATCGACCCCATTATGGAAGCCGCCGAGAAAGCGATCCCGACCGAAGCCGATGCCATTGCAGACGTCGTCGTTTGCATGCCGCCAGACAAACGTTACGCCGTATACGTGGCCGCCGAGAAGATCGCCGATGCGTGCGGGACGCGAAATCCACTCGAAATCGAGACGTTACGACGGGTGGCCATCGCGTTTGGGATGCAGCCGGCGGCACTCAAGATCGAACCCGTACCGCTAGTGCCGACACCGCCCAAACCCGAGGTACCAACACTAAACATCACCGAACTGCACTCGATTCCAGTGCTCGCGCGGTTCGGACTGATGGTCGCCAAAGCCGATGGCTATATTAGCGACCCCGAAAGAAGCGCGGTACGGGCGTTTCTCGCAACGTTGTTCGGCCAC
>JAYVQG010000179.1:0-1910 GCA_043757025.1 Limnoglobus sp. | reverse complement strand
ATTCCGAAATCGGGAATGATTCCAGGGATGGGTGGGTGGGTAAGTGGTGGAATCATTCCCTGCTACCCAAAATCGCCGCAATTGAAACCAGGCCCGTTAAACGCCTCATTGGTGACGAGCAGGACTATTGGGATCCGCCGTTCCAGAACTCGCGTAGGATGCGGAAAATTTCCTCTGACGGCCGATTGTAGTAGTCGAAAATCACGATGTATCCACCGTCAACGAGCAGCCCGATACCCCGTTTGCTGTCGGCCGTTCGCCGGGTGCCGAAACGCTTCACGGGTGGATGCTCGATCGCTTTCAACTCGTCCCAACGCATCTTGCCTTTCGTTTCGCCTTGCAGAAGGGCAATCCCTGTGGGGCCGACGATTAGCCCGGATCGGACCGTGTCGCGTTTCTGCATCGACCGGCCGCTGATCCAAACGACGAACGCGAGGAACGCACTGAAGCCGCCGACAATTACCCCCGCATGCGTCCACTCGGATTGCGAATCGGGCTGAGTGAGGCAGCCAATCGTGCCCATAAAAACCGCAGACAACGCAAGTCCGAGCAATGCCCCCACCCACTTGTACGAAGGCGGTTCTGTCCCTTTTGCACGCCCTCCGAACGAGAAGACGCGATCCTCGCCGAACTTCGCGATTTGTTCCTCGCGGAATCCGAGGAGCGCATCGGGCAGATTTTCGAGTCGAAACGGAGGAAGTTTCTCATCGAGAAAGTGCAACAATCGAAGCGACGACACCGACAACTCTGCGGGGATATTCGTCGTGCCGCCACGATGGCGAAGCTGAATCGGGAACTGTTCGCTGCCACGTTTGCGACGGGTCGTGATGCTTTCGAGCGATTCGTACTCGACGAATGCTTCTTCGGGATGCTCGAATTCCAACCGCGTTTCGGCGATGCGAAAGACGACGCGCCGGTCGCGACCGAGCCAGATGCCCGCCGCGATACCGAGTGGCAAAAACGCGACGGGCCATCCTTGGTTTTTTGGGACTGCCAATAACAACGCGCCGAGAAGAACCGCCAGTACCGAGAAGAGTGCCGCCGCACAGACTCCACTCGGTCGCGATTCGACGATTTCACCCGTCACGATTCCGCCTCCCACCAAGTTACGATTAAGTTGTGAAGGAAATGCAACGACACCGGCAACACCATCGACCGCGATGCGACGCGCGCATAGCCGAAAAACACGCCCGCCGCGAATAGGTACGGCATACTCAGCAGCACGTGGACGTGACAAATGGCGAACATCGCCGCCGAAACGTGAACTGAGCCATGAACGCCGCAGTGCCTGCGAAGCACGCCCAATATCAGGTAGCGAAAGAAGAATTCTTCGACGATCGCCGGTTGCACGCACGTCGTTGCGATCGACATCGCCGTGAGGCCGGGCGGGTCTGGCAACTTCAACCATTCGATGCGGATGTACTCGCGAATCGCATCGTGATAGAGGCAGTTGAAGGTTAAAAAGACCGCGAGTACCGGCCCGGCATACAGCCACGCACGCAAGCGATATCGCCCGGCCGTGATGGGGAGCCGCGCGGAACCGCAACTCGCCCATACGATCAGCAGAATGATCGCGTCGATCGTTTCGATGGCAATTACGAGGCCGTCTTCAAAGGCCTTGGGTTGCTTGTCGCCCGCCAAATGCACAACGATACCATGAACGATCGACGTGAGTAAGAACGCAAAAAACCCAGCGAGGACGATAAACAATTGCCGCGATTCATCGGGTTTCGGCTCTGCACGACGGACATCGTTTTGCGGATGCAGTCGAGCCGCACAATGCGTGCAACGGCTCTCCGATGGATCGACGCCTAAGTACCCGTCCAAGATCTATTCCGTGTATTCGACATTTTCTGTAAGTTAATGAGCACTTCAGGGAAGAGGGAAGAGGTGGCTATGGCTACGGAATT
>JAYVQG010000178.1:0-27206 GCA_043757025.1 Limnoglobus sp. | reverse complement strand
TTCCGAAATCGGGAATGATTCCAGGGATGGGTGGGTGGGTAAGTGGTGGAATCATTCCCTGCTACCCAAAATCGCCGCAATTGAAACCAGGCCGAATTGTAACCACCAGTTTGATTGAAGCAAGTTATTTCGTGCATTTTTATTGCTCTGGCAATCCGCTGCTCATTGCTTCCGATTTGCGGGGAGTTCCTTGACGCGTTCGAGTCGAGGATTTTCGGAAGTACCACGCCTTCCCGCTCGCTGTTTGTAACCCGGCGCTCTTCGACGGATACATCACGGCGTCGTGTTCTTTCCACTCGCTAAACCGATTCATGTCCGTCCGCCAGTCGATGCGAACGACGTACGATCGGGCGCAATCCTTGACGCTGCATCGCGAATTTCTATCATGACGTATCTGACAGAATCGAAGATCGAACACGAGTATCCGTCATGGCAGTACCGAAGCGACGCACGTCGAAGTCCCGTCAGGGGCATCGCCGGAGCCACCACCACCTGAAGAGCAAGGGCGTGCAATACTGCCCGCAATGTAATGAGCCGGTCGTTCCTCACCGCGTGTGCGGCAATTGTGGCGCGTACCAGGGCCGTCAAGCGATTGTGGTGAAAACTGAGGCCGACGCCGAAGGAAGCTAGACCCATGCGGATCGCGCTCGATGCGATGGGTGGCGACCACGGCCCCGTGCCGAATGTCGCCGGAGCTTTACAAGCATTAGGGGCCACACCGGATCTCACCGTGGTCCTCGTCGGTGATCGCGCGCAAATCGAACCCCTTCTCGCATCATCCCCCGATTATCCTGCCGACCGAATCGAGATCGTTCACGCTTCGCAAACCATTGGCATGAACGAAAAGCCGGCCGAGGCACTTCGCGCCAAGCCCGATAGCTCGATCGGCAAATGCTGGCAGCTTCTGGCCACGAAAGCGGTCGATGGCCTCGTCAGCGCGGGTAACACCGGTGCCGTCGTGGCGGGTGGGTTGTTCACGCGGAAGTTCCTGAAAAGCGTCCATCGCCCCGGTATCGCCACGGTGATGCCGACGGCGAAGGGCCGTTGCGTGATTATGGACGTCGGCGCGAACGTGTTCCCGAAGCCGCGCCACTTGCTCGAATACGGTGCGATGGGGTCGGCGTTCGCCAAGCATATGCTCGGCATCGATCGCCCCACGATCGGCCTCATGAACGTCGGCGAAGAAGAAGGCAAAGGGCACGATCTCGTGCAGGAAACCTACACGCTGTTCCGCAACAGTTCGCTCGCGGATCGCTTTGTAGGGAACATCGAAGGCGGCGATATTCACCGCGGCAAAGTCGATGTCGTCGTCACCGATGGCTTCGTCGGCAACGTGATTATCAAACTCTCGCAGGGCCTGTTCGAGTTCGTCATGGGCATGGTCGGCAAAGAAATCCTGGGCGCACTCACCGTCGAGAAAGAGCTTGCGGCGAAGACGATTCAGGGGATGGTGCAGAAGTATCACTACAGCGCTTTCGGCGGCGCACCGCTGCTCGGCGTCGACGGCGTCTGCATCATTTGCCACGGGTCGTCGAAAGAACGCGCCATCGCCAACGGCCTCGGCGTGGCCGCACAAGATGTCCGCATCGGCCTGAACGAAAAGATCGTCGCCGAACTCGAAGCCCTGCCCGTCGTCACCGCGTAACAATCGAATCCCGTCGAGCCACACCCATGCCACGCACTGCGTTTCTGTTTCCTGGCCAAGGTTCGCAAACTGTCGGCATGGCGGGCGTGCTTTGCGGCACATCGCCCGTTGCGAAAGCCCTCTTCGATGAGGCTTCGACCATCCTCGGCTACGACTTGCTTTCCGTGTGTACGCACGGGCCGCAAGACGCACTGAATGCCACGAATATCAGCCAGCCCGCAATCTACGTGGCCAGCTTCGCCGCGCTCGAACAACTCAAAGTGGTCGAGCCGAACCTCGTTGCGGACGTCGTCGCCACGGCGGGGCTGAGCCTCGGCGAATACACCGCACTCGCGTTTGCGGGGGCGATGTCGTTTGCGGATGGCCTGCGCGTCGTTCATGCCCGCGGTACGGCGATGCAAGCCGCCGCCGAAGCGACGCCCGGCGGCATGGCGAGCATCATCGGTCTGGACCTCGGCGAAGTCGAAGCGCTCGTGGCCGAATCGCGAACGGCGGGGCTGATCGAAGTCGCGAACTTGTTGTGCCCAGGGAACATCGTCGTCTCCGGTTCGGCGGCCGCGATCGACGAACTGTGCCGCTTGGCCGAATCGCGAAACCTGCGCGCGATTCGCCTCGCGGTTGCGGGGGCGTTCCACACGACGCTGATGCAGCCCGCCGACACGCACCTCGGCGAGGCGCTGAAACGGGTGATGATGCATTCGCCGAAAGTGCCGGTTTGGTCGAACGTCGATGCCCAACCGCACACGAACGCCACACAGATCGCCGATCTGCTCGTGCGGCAAGTGATTTCGCCGGTGCGTTGGGAAGAAACCATCCGGGGCCTGATGGCGAGCGGCGTGGAAAAGTTTTACGAGATCGGCCCCGGTCGCGTGCTGGCCGGGTTACTCAAGCGAGTCGATCGCAAAGCGAGTTTGGTGAACGTCTCGGCATAAATGGGGATCGAACCGCGCGATCCGGCGATTGCGTACCGATAGCCCTTTTCTTTTCTGTCGAGACTTCTAAACATTAACGAGAGTATACACCGATTCGGTCCGAGTTGCCGACGTCGCAAGACGTGCGGTAGCTGGGTGCGTAAAACGTAAACAATCGAATATTTTAGCTACGACAACCGCAAGAAACGCGGGGGTCGTAGGATCGGCGGTCGGGATCGACTGCCACGGAGGGACGAAGCGTGTCCGACGAGCAAATTCGACAGAAGGTCATCGACATCGTGTGCGAGCATTTGGCCGTAAATAAGGACCAAGTGAAGGACAACACCAGCTTCGTCGAAGACATTGGGGCCGACTCGCTCGATATCGTCGAACTCGTGATGGAACTCGAAGAAGAGTTCGACATCCAGATTCCCGACGATCAAGCCGAGAAGATCAAAACCGTCGGCGAAGCGGTCGAGCACATCAAGGTCGCCGTCAAGCACAAAGGCACCGATGGGGCGAAAGCCTAATCGACGCTCGATTCCCTCTCCGATCGGGGAGGCGATTTCCACAGGAGTTTGCATGGTGCGCCGCGTCGTGGTCACCGGTCTCGGGACCGTCAACCCGATCGCCCATTCGGTTCCGGAATACTGGCAGGGTCTCCTGGCCGGTAAGTCCGGCATCGCGCCGATTACACTCTTCGACGTCTCCGCATTCAAAGTGCGGTTCGGCGGCGAAGTCAAAAACTTCCAGCCCGAAACGGTGATCGATTCTCGCTCGCTCGCCCGCTTGGATCGCTTCGCGCAGTTCGCGATGTTCGCCGCGCACGAGGCCGTCAAAGATAGCGGCATCGACTTCGCGAAGTACGATGCGTTCAAGTGCGGTTGCATCATCGGCAGCGGCATCGGTGGCCTGCACGAATTTGAAGACGGCCATGAAACCTATCGCACCAAAGGCCCCGGTCGCATTCGCCCGCTCGTCATCCCCAAGATGATCGCGAACGCGGCGAGCGGCAATATCTCGATCAAATACGGCTTACGCGGTCCGAACACCACGGTCAGCACCGCGTGTTCCTCGGCGGCGCACGCGATGGGCGACGCGATGCGGACGATTCAGTACGGCTTCGCCGACGTTATCGTGTCGGGTGGCACCGAAGCCGCGATCACGCCGATGGGCCTGGGTGGGTTCATCGCGGCCCGTGCCGTTTCCGAACGCAACGACGACCCCGCCACCGCGAGCCGCCCGTTCGACCTCAACCGCGATGGCTTCGTGCTCAGCGAAGGCGCGGGGATTCTCGTCCTCGAAGAGTACGAACACGCGAAAGCCCGCGGCGCGAAAATTTACTGCGAAATTCTCGGTTGCGGCAACACCGCCGATGCGTACCACATCACGGCACCGCACGAAGATGGCATCGGTGCCGCCGAAGCGATGCGAGCCGCTTGCCGCGAAGCGAAGTGGAACCTCGACGATGTGCAATATCTGAACGCGCACGGTACGAGTACGCCACTCGGCGATGCCGCGGAAACGAAAGCCGTCAAGCACGTGTTCGGCGAACGCTCGTCGCAACTGATGATTTCGAGCACGAAGAGTATGCTCGGGCACCTGCTCGGCGCGAGCGGCGGCGTCGAAGCGATCGCGTGTGCGCTCAGCCTCAAGCACGGCGTCATTCACCCGACGATTAATATGTCCACGCCCGACCCAGCGTGCGACCTCGATTACGTGCCGAACACCGCACGCGAAGTCCGCGTCACCAAGGTGCTTTCCAACAGCTTCGGCTTCGGCGGGCACAATTGTTCGCTCGCCCTCGGTGCGATTTAATTCCATCGCGTTCGACAATTCGTTTATCATGAAAACACCCGTGGTTCGCATGGGTGTTTTGCGTGTACCGTATCCGGAAGCGACCATGGCAGATCCGCTCCTCGGCAACCGTTTTGAAGATGGCTTCGTCGTCACCAGCCTCGATCAGGCGATGAATTGGGCACGCGAATCGTCGCTGTGGCCGATGACGTTCGGCCTCGCGTGTTGTGCGATCGAGATGATGGCAACCGGCGGCCCGCGCTACGACATCGACCGCTTCGGCGCGGGTGCGTTCCGCGCGACGCCACGCCAAGCCGACCTGATGATCGTGGCGGGCACCGTGAATTTGAAGATGGCCGAGCGGGTTCGCCGCCTTTACAACCAGATGCCCGACCCGAAGTTCGTGATCGCGATGGGTGCGTGTACCTGCGGTGGCGGGCCGTATTACAAGTATGGCTATAACGTCGTGAAGGGCGTCGATCTCGTCGTGCCCGTCGATGTCTACGTGCCCGGCTGCCCGCCGCGACCCGAGGCATTGCTCGAAGGGCTGATGCGCGTGCAAGACAAAATCCGCTCGATGAAGATCCTCGCAAAAGACGACATCGACGAAGTCCCACTGATCCCCACCCGCACCGGCCACGTGCAATTACCGGAAGTGTACTCCACGACGGAGAAAGTCAACGAGGCACAGAAACAGCAAAAAGAGCGAGCGAAACCCGCGAAAGCGTGAATCGTTGTCAGTTATTAGTGGAGAGTTGTGAGTTCGGAAGGAAAGGCCAACAACGATCCACTCACAACTAACAACTACTGGGTTCAGTGGAGAGTTCGGAAACAAAGGAGTCGACGATGCCAGTACACGATTGGACCCGCGTAAACTCGGGGGTGTTTCATGACTTCCATCAGGTTTGGAGTGTCGAGATTCGACACGCACTTAATCGACAGCTTCCGAAAGGATTTGTCGCGCTCGTCGAGCAAAAGGTCAACGGCCCTGAGCCGGACGTGATTGCGGTCGAGACGGGTGGCCGAAAGCGATTGCAAAAATCGAACGGTACGACCGCAGTCCTGGAACCGCCACAAACGAAAATGATCACACGCATCGCCACGGATGCGCAGTTGTACGCACGCAAGGCGAACCGCATCGCGATTCACCACACGCTCGGCGACGTTGTCGCGATTATCGAGATTGTTTCGCCGGGTAACAAAGACTCGCGGAATGCCATTCGCGCGTTCGCCGAGAAGTCAGCCGAGTTCCTGCGGGCGGGGGTTCACGTGCTCGCGGTCGATCTGTTTCCGCCTTCCAAACGCGATCCCAAGGGCATCCATCAGGTGATTGCTGAAGAGTTCGAGGATGCTCCGTACGATCCGCCTGCTGACAAGCCATTGACACTCGTGAGCTACCGAGCCGGGTACGACGGCCTGACTGCGTACATCGAACCGATCGCCGTCGGCGACACCATGCCCGATATGGCGCTCTTCCTCGACCGCGACACGTTCGTAAAAGTGCCGCTCGAATCGACGTACCACACGACGTGGGAACTGACGCCCGAGCCGATCCGCGATCTCGTTCTCGGTACGGAATCGCTTCAAAACTAAGGGAACGCCGTGACCGTTACTGAAATTCACACGCTGCTGAAACAGCAATTCGGCGACGCCGTTTCTGCGGTCGAGCCGACGATCGTGGAAGTCGCTTCGCTCGCGGCCGTTTGCCAGTTTCTGCGCGACGATTTGCGGTTCGATTTTCTCAACGGCATCTGCGGCGTGGACTACCTCGAAACGGATGTGAAAAAAGTCGCCAAGGCTGGTTTTGAGCCGCATCTGGAAGTCGTCTATCATCTGTCGAGTTTCGCGTTCCCGGGGCGGCGGTTCGCGCTGAAAGTGACACTGCCACGCTGGAAGGATGGCATCGTGGGAGAGTTGCCCGAAGTGGCGACGGTCAGCCACCTCTGGCGAACCGCCGACTGGCACGAACGCGAAACCTACGACCTCGTCGGCATCCGATTTCTAAATCATCCGGACCCGAGGCGAATTCTGTTAGCCGACGACTGGGTCGGCCACCCCCTCCGCAAAGACTACGAATACCCGCTCGAATACCGCGATATCCGCTGCCGCTGATTCGCATCACTCGAGTGCCGTTCGCACCAGTTCGTTCCACTTGGCGTAGCCTTTGTCGCTGAGGTGCAGCCCGTCTTTCTGGAGCAGTTCGGGGTCGGGCGTGCCATCGCTGCCGAGCGTGGCGGGGATCGTGTCGATGTATTTCAGCAGTGGATTCTTCGCGCAATTCTGCTTCACGAACGCATTCGCCTGCTTCTGTATGTCGTACAGTTTCCAGCGACTTACGCTCGGTTTGATCGCCAGGAACAGTATCTGCGCCTTCGGCAGTTTCGCGTGAATCGTGGCCGTGAATGCGGCGAAGTCGTCGCGCACTCGTTCCGGCGTTCGCTTGTTGGCGATGTCGTTATCCCCGGCGTAAAAGACGATCGTCTTCGGCTCGAACGGCAACAGAATCCGTGCCGCGAACGTCGTCGAATCGCGGATGTCCGAGCCGCCGAAACCGACGTTGTTCGCGTTGAGTTCCGGGAACGCTTTCTTTACGTCCCACAACCGCATCGTCGAACTCCCAGCGAAGAACACGCCACCTTTCGCGGGTGGTTTCTCGGCCAGTCGCTTCTCGATCGCGACGATCTCTTTCTCCCACTTCGCCGCACGTGCCGCATCGGGTTGCGAGACGACCAATAGCGTCAGCAGAATCGGTAACATACGTCGCTCCGTTTGTGGTTACTCTTTGCCGTCTTCGTTGGGCACCGGCAGGAAAAACGATGCGAGAAACGCCACGAAGTACACCGTTCCGCCGATGATGGCGGCGGCGGTGGCGACTTGCATCGGCGGCGAACCGGGGAACATCTTCGAGAGAAATTCCGTGTTCAGCGTGGCGGCCATCGTGCCGATCATTCGCCCGCCGACGTTCGTGGCGAAACTGCCACCGGTGCCGCGCAGGTGCAACGGGAACACCTTCGGCAGGAACTCGCTGAGGAAGCTGAATTGCGCCACGGTGAGCAAGCCGCAGAAGAAGATCGCGGTCGCGAAGATCGCGTACTCGCCCTTCACGACTTCGAGATACGTCAGCGGGAACAGCAAGATGCCGGGGACGAGGAACAGGCGAATGAGTTGCCGGCTCGGCACGACAAGCACCAGCAGCGCGAGGAGGATTCGCCCCGTCAGCCCGCCGAGTTCCTGCCAACGCTGGATGTCGCCGGTGTAGCCCCGCATCGCTTCGCCTTTGGCCTCGCCGAGTGCTTTCTTTTCCGCAGGCGGCGCGGCTTTGATTTTCTCATCGAAATCTACGGCCATCGCGGCGACCGCGGGCACGCCCTGCACGATCTGCGGCGGCGTCAGTTGCAGTGCCCCGAACGCAGCGGCGTAACCGCACGCGGAGAGGATCGTCGTGACGAGCGTGGTACGCCGCAGTGCGGGTGCGAAGAGTTCGCCGAAGCTCGGGCGCTTCAGCGTGCCATCGAGTTTCTTCCGCTTCCAGACGTGCGATTCGGGCACGAATGGCAGCAGGAGCAAGATCATTGCACCGGGTATCAAACCGGTCAACAGTGTGTACCGCCACGCGGCATGGGCGTTCGATCCTTCGGGCACGGGCAGTGCAGGCAGAGTGTTCGCGATGCTCGTGATGTAGATGAACACTTCGGTAACGAGGATGCCGCCGAGTGATGCGGTCGCCAAGCTCCAGGCGATCACTTTTTCGCGGGTGCGTTTGTCGTCGAAGAGTTCCGCGAGCCACGTCACGGCGGCGACCATCTCGACGCAGACGCCGACGAAGGTGGTGCAACGGAACAAAATCAGTTGCCAGAGTTCGGTACTAAATGCCGCGGCCACGGGCGACAGCGAGTACGCGAGAATGCTGGCGACCATGATCGTTTTTCGCCCGAGGCGGTCGATGAGCCAGCCGCCGAGCAAGCCGAAGATGCCGCCGCACAGTGCCGCGATCCAGAGCAGGCGTCCCGTCCAGAGCCGGACTAACGGGTCGGTGCCCGGCACTTTCAGCAGTTCCGCCAGCGCGTCGCGACCGATCACGGGGAACATCAAGAGTTCGTAGGTGTCGAACAGGAAGCCGATGGCGGCGACGGCGATCACGAGAATCCGAACGGTGGGGGTCACGTCGACACCTCGAAAACGGGTTGCGGGTGGGTTTTGACAAGCGTAGGGTTTCGGAATCCGGACGGCAACCCGTTGAAATCTGCACGCACTCTTGAGACGATACCGGTACCGGACATTTCGACCGGTGCCTGCCCCACTCCGAAAGGACATCCCAATGTCACTCTCCCGATTCGTACTCCTCGCCGCCGTGGCACTCGCCTTCGCCCCGACATCGCGGGCCGACGATACCGCCGATTTCCTAAACCCCGACAACTGGGTCGGCCGGTCGGACATCTGGACGATCAAAGACGGCGTCGTCGTCGGCGAGACGAAAGAAGACCCGAAGTACAACACCTTCTTCGTCAGCAAGAAGAAGTACGCGGACTTCGAAATGACCTGCAAGATCCAGTTGAAGGGCGGCATTGGCAATAGCGGCATCCAGATCCGCAGCACGTTGAAGGACGACGAGAAGTTCATTGTCGCCGGTCCACAAGTCGATGTCGGCGCAGGTTACTGGGGTAGCTTGTACGGCGAAGGCATCGGCGGCATGATGCAAGCCTCGAAGAAGCCCGACATCGAGAAGGCCGTCAAGGTCGAAGAGTTCAACGAGTACCACATCGTCGCCAAGGGCACGAAGATCACGATCAAAATCAACGGCACCACGATGGTCGATAACGATTTCCCGAACCTGCCCGGCAAAGATAACACCAAGCCCGCACCGACCGAAGGCATCATCGCCTTCCAGGCGCACGCCGGTTACGCGGCCATGCGCGTCGAGTTCAAGGACATCAAGTTCACGATCCTGAAGTAGGCATTTACGAGCCACCGGGTTCATCCCGGTGGGAGTTTCGGTGGCAGTATCAAAAAGGGAACGCGAGCATGTCCGACACTTGGGATCCGCTGACCATCCTCGACCGTCGCGTGCTCGGCGTGCTCATCGAGAAGCAAAAAACCTCGAAGTCGCCCGATGCGTACCCGATGACGCTGAATTCGCTGACGCTCGGTTGCAACCAGAAATCGAATCGCGATCCCGTGCTGAACCTCGACGAAGACGAAGTCGAGGAAACGCTCGGGCTACTCCAGCGCCGTGGCCTCGTTTCTAAAATTACCGGGGGCCGCGTCGAGCGTTGGCGGCACCTGCTGTACGAAGCGTGGGTGATCGGCAAAATCGAGATGGCGATCCTTGCGGAACTGTTCATGCGCGGGCCGCAGACCGAGGGCGATTTGCGCGGGCGTGCCAGCCGCATGAACGAAATTGCCGACCTCGACGAATTGCGACGATTGCTGAAACCGCTCGTCGAACGCAACCTGATTATCTACCTGACCGCCGCCGAACGCCGCGGCTCGCAACTCACGCACGGCTTCCACCCGCCCGCCGAACTCGCCGCCGCGAAAACCGCCGCCGGTACCACCACATACGCCGACGACACGCCGACTGTCACCCGCGCGTCAGTCCCATCGCCCGACGTACTGGCATCGATCGAAAGCCGCCTAACCGACGCACACGCGCAAATCGCCGAATTGCGAACGACCGTTGAAAGACTCGAAAAGCGAATCGCCGCGTTCGAGTAAACCTTCGCGAAGTCCACTCGACGCATAATTAGCCGCGACTCGGAGTCTTCGTAGCGGAGCGCGTGCGCTTCACGCATCGTTCGATTATCGCGAAGTCCACGCGCTTCGCTTCGCAAAGCCTACGCGGCGCGGCTAATTCCCGACGCGGCGCGGCTAATTCTGGGACTCGGCACGTCATTTGCTGTTTCTGCGAGGTCGTTTCCACTACCCCGCCTGCCGAGGAACTCGATGAAGGTCTTCCACTGCGATCATTGCGATCATCTCGTCTTTTTTGAGAGCGTTCGCTGCGTCAAATGCGAGCGCCCGTTGGCGTATCTACCGGATCAGGGCGTGACGGGGTCGCTCGACCCTGGCGAGGGCGGTGTGTGGCATTCGCCGCTCGCTCGGGCCAAAGGCCGGTCGTACAAACTCTGCCAAAACTACACCGATCACAACATCTGTAACTGGGCCGTGGCTGCGGAAGATAGCGACCCGTTTTGCGTGTCGTGCCGGTTTACGCGCGTCATTCCGAACCTCAGCACGCCGGGCAACAAAGAGGCGTGGTTCAAGCTCGAAGTGGCCAAGCGACGCCTGTTTTACAGTTTGCTCTCGCTCAAATTGCCGCTGGTTAGCAAGGCCGAATCCGAAACGGGGCTGGCATTCGAGTTCCTCGACGACGCGGAAAGCAAGGACGACGAGCCCGTGTTGACAGGCCACGACGACGGTTTGATCACGATGAACATCGCCGAAGCGGACGATGCCGAGCGCGAGCGCCGCCGTCACCAGATGCACGAGCTATACCGCACCCTGCTCGGGCACTTCCGCCACGAAATCGGCCACTATTATTGGGATAAACTCATCGAGGATGGCCCGCACCTCGACCGATACCGCGAACTCTTCGGCGACGAACGCGAAGACTATGCCCGAGCACTCGAGCGACACTACAAGAACGGCACGCCCCCGAACTGGCAGGATCGTTTCATCTCCGCGTATGCCACCGCGCACCCGTGGGAGGATTGGGCCGAGACGTGGACGCACTACCTACACATGATCGACACGCTCGAAACGGCGAGCGATTGCGGCATATCGATGAATCCGAAACGTGCGAACGAACCCGAGTTGAAACTGGGAACCGAACTGCCGGAAAACGAGACGTTCCTCGCAATGATCGACCGTTGGCACGCACTCACGTACGTGCTGAACAACCTCAATCGCGGAATGGGCCTCGCCGACGGCTACCCATTCGTGATCTCGGCACCCGCAATCGAGAAACTGCGCTTCGTACACGAGATCGTCGCCGCACAATCCGCGACGCATAATTAGCCGCGACGCGGAGTCTTCGTAGCGGAGCGCGTTCGCTTCACGCATCGTTAGATTATCGCGAAGTCCACGCGATTCGCTTCGCAAAGCCTACGCGGCGCGGCTAATTCCCGACGCTCACGCTTCTCCGGGCTTCGCTTGGTTGCGTGCGGCTTTCTTCACGTCGGCGACGCTGAGTGCGGGGATGTCTACGGCGCTCATTTTGCGGTAATCTCGCAGCTTCGCACGGGCGCGGGTGAGGAGTGCGCCGATCGAATTGATGGGGGTGGCCGTCTCGGTGCTGATCTCTTCGTAGGTGCGGCCTTCGAGGTAAAACAGCCGCACGATCTCGCGTTCGCGGCCCGAGAGTTTCCGCAACAGTTGATTCACTTCTTCGAGACGTTCGATGCCTTTCGCTTCGGCGAGCGTTTCAAATTCGTCCGAGTCGTGGGTCTTCGTTGGCTTGATGTCGCCGCGACGGATGGCGTCTTTGACGGTCTGGCGGCGCGTGAGTTCGTGAACGCAGATGCGTCTGGCCACCACCGTGAGATACGTCGCGAGGCTGGAGTGGCCGCGAAACTGCCGCAGCACTTTGTAGTCGTCGGCGATGATTTGCAGCATCACTTCGGAGGCGATATCCTCGACGTCTTCTGGGCTAACGCGGGCGCTTCGCAGGTGGGCCGAGTAATGGATCGCGTGATAGATCAACGTGAGATAGCGATCGACGAAGTCGTTCCACGACCCCGGATCTTTCCGCAAGCATCGCTGTAACAGTTCGCGATCGACCGGTGTCAGTGCCACGTGATTAGCCCCTCGAGCGACGGACGAAGGGACATTCTTTCTTATGTAGCTGGCCTCTATGAGGCCGGTGAGGGAGCCTCAATGCGATTGCCAGGTTTCCGGGGTCAGAGACCCCGGCTACAAGAAGAAATAGAAATAGAAAGCCCTATCCTGCCTCGTTCGCCTATCACACATTAGCGTCTAAACCGCCGCGCCTCAACGGTTCAATCGAAAACTTCTACAAAAGTAGCGAAACGACGAACGGAACGATCCGAAAAGAAAGTGCGACCGCATATGTCGATTCCCTTGTTGGCGGGCGATATTCACGACGATGCGTTGCGGGCAAACGTTCGCCCGGCGGGACGTGCGAACCCGACGCCGGCGGATCGCTATCAACTCGTGGTGATCGGGGCAGGGCCGGCCGGTTTGGTGGCAGCGGCCGCAGCGGCGGGGCTGGGAGCGAAGGTCGCGCTCGTCGAACGCGACCTCATGGGTGGCGACTGCCTGAACGTCGGTTGCGTGCCATCGAAGACGCTCATCCGAGCGGGAAAAGCCGCTGCCGAGATTCGCCACGCACGCGCTTTCGGCATCGAAGCGATTGAGCCGCACGTCGATTTCGCCGCCGTCATGGCGCGGGTTCGCCGGGTGCGTGCGGAACTGTCGCCGGTCGATTCGGCGGAGCGATTCACGAAGCTCGGCATCGACGTTTTCTTCGGCGACGGGCGTTTCACAGGGCGGGATTCGCTCGAAGTGGCGGGCGAGAAACTCCGCTTCGGCCGGTGCATCATTGCCACCGGGGCACGGGCGGAAATCCCCGAATCGCTCGCGCTCGGCAACGTACCGCGATTCACGAACGAATCGATTTTCACGCTGACGACGCTCCCGAAACGCTTGCTGATTGTCGGTGGCGGGCCGATCGGGTGCGAACTCGGCCAGGCGTTTGCGCGACTCGGTGCGAAGGTGACACTGATGACGAAAGACGGGCGGATCTTGCCGCGCGAAGATGCCGATGCGGCGGAGATCGTGGCGAACGCACTGCGCGAAGATGGCGTCGAAATTTGCGAAGTCGCCGAGCCGTCGGCGTTCGATGCGGTGTTGGTCGCGGCGGGGCGGAGACCGAACGTGGAAAGCCTGAACTGCGAAGCAGCCGGCGTGATCTTCGATGCGAAAGCGGGCGTCACCGTCGATGAACGCTTGCGAACGACGAACCCGCTGATCTTTGCCGCCGGGGATGTCTGTTCGCTCGGGTATCGCTTCACGCACGCCGCCGATGCGATGGCGCGGATGGCGGTGCAGAACGCGCTGTTCCCGAGCCGTGCGAGTACGGCGAAACTGATCATGCCTTGGGCCACGTACACCGAACCCGAACTGGCGCGGGTGGGGCTTTCCGAAGCGGAGGCGAACGAACGCGGTGCGCCCGTCAACGTCTATCGGCATCGCTTTGAAGACACGGATCGCGGCGCAACCGATAGCGCGACGGGCTTCGCGAAAATCCTCACCGCGAACGGCACCGACCGCATCGTCGGCGCGACCGTCGTCGGCCCGCACGCCGGCGAGATCGTCGGTACGCTCAGCGTGCTGATGCAGAATCGCATCGGGTTAAAGCGGCTCGGGAGTACGATCTTTCCGTACCCCACGTACACCGAAGTGCTGAAGAAAATCGCCGACCAATACAATCGCACCCGCCTGACGCCGACCGCAAAGTGGGCGCTCGGCACGTGGCTGAAGTGGATGCGATAATGACCACCGTCAATGTGGCTTCGCACCTCGTGCTCATGGCAACGACTTCCCCGGATCGGGTGGCGGTCCGCGAACCGCACACGCGCGGTCGTAAGTTGATGACCTTTCGCGAACTGCACGAGGAATCCGATGCGCTCGCGCACGGCCTGAGTCGCCTCGGCATCGGTTCGCAATCGCGGGTGGCGCTGATGGTGCCGCCGACGCTCGAATTTTTCACGCTCGCGTTTGCGCTGTTCAAACTCGCGGCCGTGCCGGTGATGATCGACCCCGGAATGGGCGTCAAAAACGTCGGCACTTGCCTGCACGAAGCCGAACCGCATGCGTTCGTCGGCATCCCGAAGGCGCACGTCGCACGCCGGTTGTTCGGTTGGGCGAAACGATCGTTGCGCACGACCATTAACGTCGGCGTGGGGCGGTTCTACTGTCACCGGTCTGTCAGTGAACTCATCGCCGGGGTCACAGACCCCAGCTACAAGACCGGGGGAAAGAGCGCCGGGCCGTTCGCGTCGCCGGTTGTTTCGCCCGACGACATGGCCGCGATTTTGTTCACCAGCGGCAGCACCGGCATCGCAAAGGGGGCGGTCTACACGCACGGCATTTTCTCGCAACAAGTCGAGATGCTGAAATCGACGTACGGGATTCAACCCGGCGAAATCGACCTCTGCACGTTCCCGCTGTTCGCGCTGTTCGGCCCCGCACTCGGGATGACGTGTATCATCCCCGATATGAACCCCGCTCGCCCCGCCACGATCGATGCCGCCAAAACCATCGCGACCATCGAGCAATTCGGCGTGACGAACCTGTTCGGCTCCCCTGCCGTCATCCGTCGCCTCGGCGATTATGCGAAATTAAACCGCACGAAAACGCTCCCCACGTTGCGCCGCGTTCTCTCGGCAGGGGCACCCGCGTCGGCACCCGTGATCGAACGCTTCGTGAATCTCCTCGCACCCGGCGTGCAGTTATTTACGCCGTACGGCGCGACCGAATCGTTACCCGTTGCCAACATGGGCAGCGACGAAATTCTGAGCGAGACGCGATACCTCACCGATGCGGGCCACGGCATCTGCGTCGGCCGACCCGTGGCGGGGATGACGGTTCGCATCATCGGCATTCGCGACGATGCGATTGCCGAATGGAGCGACGCACTCTGCGTGCCACCCGGCACCATTGGGGAGATCGTCGTACGCGGGCCGGTCGTCACCAAAGCCTATTTTCGCAGGCCAGATGCCACGAAACTCGCGAAGATCGTCGATCCGCACACGGGCGAAACGTTGCACCGCATGGGCGACGTTGGCTACTTCGATGCAAGCGGGCGGCTGTGGTTCTGCGGGCGGAAATCGCACCGCGTCGAGACGCCTCACGGCACGCTGTTCACCGACCAAATCGAGCCGATGTTCCACACCGTCGAAGGCGTGTTCCGCACCGCACTCGTCGGCATCAAACGGCACGGCACAACCTACCCGGCGATCTGCGTCGATACCCCTGTTCGCGGTTGGGCGTGGCTGAATTTAGAAGCCGCACTGCGCGAACGCGCGCTGGTAATCGACCCGGTGAACCCGATCGTCGCGTTCCTGCGCTACCCCGGTTTCCCCGTCGACGTTCGGCACAATTCGAAGATTTTCCGCGAGAAACTCGCGGTGTGGGCGTCCCGTCAGTTGGGGCGCACTTGGAAAGGCACGCCAGTATGAAAGCACTCGTCACCGGTGGCGGTGGGTTTCTCGGCGGGGCCGTCGTGCGGGCGCTGTTGGCGCGCGGCGACAAAGTCCGCTCGCTCACGCGGTCGTCGTATCCGTGGCTCGGCGAGATCGGCGTCGAGCAAACCGGCGGCGATCTCACGGATCTCCGTGCCGTCGAACGCGCCGTGGCGGGGTGCGATGTCGTGATTCATGTGGCTGCGAAGGCGGGCGTCTGGGGGCGGTACGCGGACTACATCGCCACGAACGTAACGGGCACCGCGAACGTCATCGCGGCGTGTCGTTCGCAGGGTGTGCGCAAGCTCGTTTACACCAGCACGCCGAGTGTCGTTCATAACGGCGGGGATATCGAAGGCGCGAACGAATCGTTGCCGTACCCGAAGCATTTCGAGGCGTATTATCCGGAAACGAAAGCGATGGCCGAACGCGCCGTGCTGGCCGCAAACGGGTCGGAACTGGCCACGGTATCGCTGCGGCCGCACCTGATCTGGGGGCCGGGCGACCCGCACCTCATCCCGCGCGTACTGGCCCGCGCCAAGGCCGGGAAACTCCGCCGCGTCGGTACCCGCGATGTGAAAGTGGACGTGACGTACATCGACAACGCCGCCGATGCGCATCTGCTCGCCGCCGACCGCCTGAGTATCGGCTCGCCGATCGCCGGGAAAGCGTACTTCATTTCCAACGACGAACCGGTCGTACTCTGGGAGTTCCTCAACCGGATCCTCACCGATCGGGGTTTGCCACCCGTCACGAAATCGGTGCCCGTCTGGCTCGCGCGATCCGTCGGTTGGACGATGGAAGTGCTCTACCGAACGCTGAGTTTGGCAGGCGAACCGACGATGACGCAATTCGTAGCCGGGCAGCTATCCACCTCGCACTGGTACGACATCACCGCCGCCAAACGCGACCTCGGCTACACCCCCCGCATCAGCACCGAAGACGGCCTCAAGCGCTTCCAGAATTAGCCGCGATTTACAATTAGCCGCGACGCAGAATTAGCCGCGACGCAGAATTAGCCGCGACGCGCAGGCTTTGCGTAGCGGAGCGCGTGGACTTCACCCACAACCAAACAATCGACGAATATGGGTGAATCGCACGCGCTCCGCTACGAGGACTCCGCGTCGCGGCTAGGTCGCTCACTCATCTGTATTACTTTCCGTATCAACAGGGTTGCTGAGTTGGCGAATGATTTGCCGGGCAAGTGGCTCTTTGATTTCTCGATGCCGAGGCACCGCCTGCGATACACCAGAAACGGGGTTGCGATACCAATCGTGTTTCGCACCGTGACGTATCAACACGCAGCCGAAGGACTCAATTGATCGGATCAACTTCAGGCGTTTCATGGGATCGCCAGTTCTCCCACCTTGCGTACGCCAGGAATTTGCCCACTCGAAAGATCGAGGTACAAATCTTTCAGGTGCTCGATGAGGTCATCGAGCGTCTCGCCCTGCGTCCAGTAATCGGGGTACTCTTCCAGATAGCCGAGCCATACGTCACCTTCTTGCCAGTGAATGTATTTCGCGGTTTTCATCGAATCTCCTCATCCGTTTCCACCGAACCAAACGCGACCTCGGATACACGACGCATCGCGGCGAAATTACCCCTTCACCCAAGGGTGGAGTTGTTGCCACCAGACCCAGGCTTTCGCGAAGAGACCCGCGTCGGCGGCGAGCCTTGCGACGGCTTTTTTGTACCAGCGGGGGAGGCCGGGGGGCACGTCGTTGACGACGCAGGTGTCGGCGGCGATCTTGATCCGCTCTTTGGCTTCGTTGAACGCGGCTTTCTTGCCCTCAGTGCCGGCACTTTGGACCATCACCAGCGAATCGGCGATCACCATCACGAGACGGGTGCCATCGGGCAGGCCGATCGAATCGATCGCGAGCAGAAGTTGCTGCGCGTCGTACGTGCGGCCTTCCATTGCGGCGACGAGCGCGAGCCAACTGCGAAATTCGGCGAGCGTGGCGGGCGGGCCGTACATCGCGAGTCCGGCCTGTGCGACATCGTTCGCTTCCGCATCGCGGTCTTGCACGCGCAACGAACTCATCAGCGAGATCAACATCCACGGCTCGATGTTCGACCGGGCTTTCCAGTCCGAAAGCCACGTCGCCGCGAGTGCGTGCGATTTGGCGGAGTGCAGAATCGCGCCGGCTTTGGCCCACGACGGATCGTGGATGCGCAGTTCGTCGGCGTATTGGTGGATCGTCGTCGCGGCGATTTCGGTGCGGCCTTTGGCGACGGTGCCGGTGGCGAATTCCAGCGTCGCCGCGCGACCGGCGGCGGGCAGCCGTTCGTACAGCGATGGCAGCAATTCGAGAATCGACCCGCCGAGGTCCGCCTGCATCCGTCGTTCGGCCCAGACGGTTGCCGAGGCCGATGTCACTTCGCTACCGTTCACCGTGCGGAAGAGGATGTCTTCGACTTCGGTCGTCCAACCCTGTTTGTCGAGGCTGCTGGTGGCATCGCGTAACACACCGGCGGAGACTTCCGCATCGATCGCCAGCGAACGCAGCCGTTGTTGCGCGAGCGGCAAGTCGCCTTGTTGCGCCGCGACTTGCGTAGCCCGCAGCCGGACGAGCGGGCTATCGGTGTGGTCTTGCAACCGCGACAGCGTCTCGGCGGCGGCGGTGGCGTCGCCGACTTCGAGTTGTTCCGCGACGAGGTGCAACCCCGCGACATCGAACGTCGGGTCGAGGTCGAATGCTTTTTGGAAATCCTCTTTCGCGCCGCTGCGGTCGCCGAGCGTCCGCTTCGCTTCGCCGCGGTAGCCGTACGCCACGGGGTCTTTCGGCGACAGTTTCACCATGCGGTCGGCGGCTTCGAGGCATTCGCGGAACCGCTTCTCGACGTCGTACCATTGCGCCAAATTCCGCCAGCCCCAGAGGTATTCCGGGTCGATGGCGACGACTTGCTTCATGATGACGATGGCTTGCGGCAGGTTCCCGCGCTTCGCCTCGACCCATGCCGTACGGCCCCGCAACGTGATCGGTAGCGGCTCGGCGATTGCGGCGGGGTGGCACGTCGCGAACGCTTCGTCGAACTGGCCCACGAGGCTCAGCAGTTCGGCCTTGCGGTCGTAGCCGGCGGGGAACAGCGGGTGAACGCGGATGGCGGCATCGGTGGCGGAAATGCGTTCGTCGAACGAGGCCGATTCGCCTTGTTCGGTGTCGAGCCAGTAGAGCGGTGCCCACGGGTTGAAGGTGCCGCCCGATTGCCAGGCATCCTTCAGCACGGTGGCGGCGCGGTCGCCCCAGCCCGCCGTTTGCAGTTCGCCCAACACCAATTGCAGCGCCAATGGCGAGCCGTTCATCGGGGTTTCCGCCAACTCGGCGAGCGTGCGGAGTGCGGCCTCGGCGTCGTCGGTCCGGCACGCGAACTGGACTTGTTTCACCAGCACTTCCGGCCCGCCTGCGTGTTCTTGCAGCACGGCCAGCGCCGATTGTGCCTCGCGAGTTTCGCCGTCTTCGAGGCAGGCATCGAAAAGAATCGCCGCCGCCGGTGCGTATTGTGCGGCAATCCGAAGCGCGTCGCGCAGATCGGCTTTTCCGCCGGAGCGGTCGCCGGTTTTCAGCTTCGCTTCGCCGCGCATCGTCAGTGTCAGCGGGTGATCGGGCTTGAGGCGAACGAGTTCGGATGCGGCTTCGAGGAAGCCTTCGACGCGACCGGTTTCGTTGTACCACTCGGCGAGTTGCTGCCAGCCCCAGAAGTACTCGGGCTCGACGGAAACGAGCGCCTGCATCGGCGGAATCGCGGCGGCGTAATTGCCGCGCTTCGCCTCGACCCATGCCGCACGGCCCTGGAGAACGAGCGGCTGTTCGGTAATCAGTTCCGCCGGGCGCGCCGCTTCGAGCGCCTCGGCGTAGCGACCGAGTTCGGCCAGCCGTTCGGCTTTCTGGTCGTGCGCTTCGATGTTCCGCGGATCGAGCCGAATGACGGTATCGAGCGCGGCCAGCGCTTCGGTTCCTTGCTCATTTTCGTGCAATAATCGTGCGAGTTTCAGCCAGCCACGCGGATCGCCGGGCCGGGTGCGCGTCAGTCCCCGCGCTAATGCCAGCACCTCGTCGGGGCGTTCGAGGCGGTCCGACCAGTGCATGACCATCCGCCACGCCGGGTCGAATCCGGGGTCGAGCCGCACTGCCGTTTGCGCACGGGCGAGCGCCTCTTCGGAACGCCCCGCCGCCCACAACCGGTCCGCCAGCGCCGCCGTCGTCGTCGGCTCTTGCGGCGACCGCGCGACCGCACGTTCCAGCACCGTCACCGCTTCGTCGTCTCGATCGTCTTCGGAAAGCGCATCGGCCAATTCGTGCGAAGCGGGCGACCACGCGGGGGCCGCCGACACCGCCGAGCGAAGTGCCTCGATGCGTTCTTCGTTGCGTTCCATCGCGCCGCGCACGCGGGCCAAGTCGGACCACAATTGCGCCAACAACGGGAAGCGCTCCGTCGCCTCTTCGGCGAGGCTGTGCGCTTCGTCGAGGCGGTGCATTAACCCGAGTTGCTGAATCATCAACGACCACGCTTGCCACAAGTCCGGGCGCTCGTCGAGCACGCGATCGAGTTCGGTGTAAAGCTCGTCGAGGAGGCGACCGTGCCCGTCGTCATCGTCGGCGGCCAACGATAATGTCTGATCGCGATACGCCACGAGGCCATCGCCGGCGTGCGGCTGCGAATGCAGTTGTTCGACGATGAACCGCACCGCCTTGCGCCGTTCCTTTTTGCTGCGGCACAGGCGAATCCACTCGCCGACCGCGAGTTCGTGATCGACGTTCGACCGCAGTGCCTTGCGGTACGTTTCGAGTGCATCGTCGATGCGATCCGCCCGCCGATGCACGTGCGCCAACACCGCGAAATGCGAGGGGTGCGTCGGCTCGGTGTCGGCGGCTAACTGCATCTGTTCGAGCGCTTCGGTATCGCGGCGCTGATCGGCGAGAACGAGCGCCAACTGACGCCGTGCCCAGGCATCGTGCGGACAGAGCGCGATCGTTTCGCGGATCACGTGAATCGCGGTGTCGTCGGCTTTCGGCGAATCGAACTCGGCCCGCAACCGCAACACGGGGTACGTGAACGGGTAGCGATTCACCAGCGCGCCGAGGTACGCCCGCGCGGCCATCTGGCCATCGGTATCGGCGAGGATCGCCACGACGACGCGATGGCCTTCGATCCAGTTCGGGTCGATCGACAGCGCCGACTGCAAGTGGTCGAGCGCCGCCGCGAGGTCCGGCTTCATCCGTGCGATTCGTGCCGAAGTCCGGTGCCAGACTTGCGGCGAAGTGTGCGGGCGTGCGGCTTCGCGTTCGACATCGGACTCTTCAAAACGGCCGAACTGCGCGAACATCTCCGCACGGAACAATCGCAGTTCCGCGAGTGCCGCCGCCTTCTCGCCGTTCGCTTGCAGTTTCTCGATGGCCCGCGCCAACGCCGAAAATGCCTGTTCCGGCTCGTCGCGATCCCACAGCGCGCCGAACAATGCTCGCACCGCTGGCGGGAACGGCAGGTCGGCCCGCGTTGCCTTCCGCTGGAACAACCGCAACGCTTCGGGCGATCGATCCATCACCTTCGCAGCACGAAAGTACGCTTCCGCAAATTGCTCTTCGCGGTCGTCGAGGCAACTCGCGAACCGGTAGAGGTCGACGCCTTCGCTGAAGTGCTGTTCCTCCCAGCGTTGCGATGCCAGCAGGAAGTAACCCGCCGCCGCCTGGGGGCGGCCGCGGATCGATTTCCGCAGCAGGTGATCGGCTTCGAGTTGCGCACGCGGATCGGTCAGGAGCATCTGCGCCAACGATTGCACGATCAACGGGTCGGCATCCGGAAGTGACGCCGCCGCACGCAGCACGGCGTAGCGTTCGGGGATGCGGCCGAGTTCCCGCAACACCGCCGCCTTCGACAACGCGAGCGTCGGATCGGCGGGGAAATCGACGATCAGATCGTCGAGCGCATCGAGCAACAACACGGGGTGAACGGTGCCGCGTGCCCAGATGATCGCGGCCAGTTTCGCCCAGCGCGTGCCGGGTTGAACCGCAATCAGGGCATCGCAGGCGATTTTCGCATCGGCGTATTTGCCGTCGGCCAACAGCAACTGCAACCGGTCGAGTTCGTCGTAACGGTCGGCATCGGGCAGCACGATTCCGCTGAGTTTGAGCACCTCCG
Source organism: Limnoglobus sp. (assembly GCA_043757025.1). GTDB lineage: Bacteria > Planctomycetota > Planctomycetia > Gemmatales > Gemmataceae > Limnoglobus. The sequence goes on along the minus strand of JAYVQG010000178.1, from coordinate 5,505 downwards.
CCTGCGGCACTGCCACGAGGCAACGCGGCCCCGACGCGGCATACCGCTTCTGCAAAACGGCAATCGGAGCCTCCACGGGGCGGCGTTCGTGGCCATCGCACAGATGCAGGCTACAGCGCGTCGCATCGTAACCGATCGCCAGCCGCGATTGACTGACGCCGACTTCGACGAGCGTAATCAGGAACGGCAGCCCGGCATCGAGCAGCGCGAACGCCGACTCCGCCGACAGCGTGAATTCGCGCGTGATCCAGCCCGAGTCGGTCAGCCGTTTGCGTTCGGCGAAGTCGGGGATGCCATCGTGCGGGTGCGCGCCATCGGCAATCGTTTCGGATGCGGGCCGGTTCCAGAACCGCGACAACAACGCACACACCGAGGGCGATTCGGTGCCGTCGGCATACGACAAATCGAGCGGTAGCTGAACCCGCGTCGGTTGCATCGGCGCGCTGGCCAGCCGATCCGCGAAGCCGGTGTAAAACTCCTCGCAGACCTTGCGCGATTCCGTCGCCGCCACATCGCGTTCGCCGAGCGCATACGCCACATCGGCACGCCGCGCCGACAGCCACTTCTTCCCCTCGGGTTCGATGAGCGGGGAGAGTTCCTCGTAGCGGTTCAGACTATGGCGGGCCGCTTCGTACTGTTTTTGTTCGAGTTGCAGTGCCGCTAGATGAGCCGCAACGATGCCACTTTCGAGGTGCGTACTCGCCTCGGTCAGGAACTCGACGGCTTCCGCGTCTTGGCCGGTCTTCTGCAAAATGTGCGCAACGGCCTGCACGGCGGGGCGGAACCACGGTTGAATCACGAGCGCCCGCCGTGCCGATGCGAGCGCTTCGGGGTGCCGTTCCGCGACTTCGAGCACGGCAGCACGTTCGACTTGCAACCACGCCCGATTCGGAGCGAGCGCCTCGGCTTGATTCAAAAAGCGTTCCGCACGGTCGAAGTCGAACATCCGCCCCACGACGAACCCTTGCAGCGCGTGCCAGTCCGCACGGAGATCGGGCGAGGCATCGGCCCAATCGGTCTGCGTGGTCATGAACTGCCAACTGGCGAGCGGGCCGAATCGCTCGAAGCGGTACCGCGCGTGGTAATAGACCGCTTCGAGGTACGCGGGGCTTTGGCGGAAGGCGACGAGGTGGATGCGTCGCCCGAGCCGCGGCGCGCCGAGTTGCATCGCGAGGCGGCCCGCGAGCAGCCGACCGGGTGCGCCTTTCCAATCGCGCAGGGGGCCAAAACCGGCAGAGGCATCGAGCGCCTGCCGGTAGCAGCCGCGATTGTACAAATCGCGAACGCGAGCGAAATCCGTTGCGGAAAGTTCCATGCAGCAATTCTACTCAAGGGCGTCAGCCGTTCGGCTCTTCGCTCGGCGTCGGGGGCGTCGGGGCAGCGTCGGCCAGCGGCGAAATTTGACCGATGATCGCCCCCAACTGACTAATCCGCATACCGTATCGGTCGAGGAATTCGGCCAGCGTGAACTCGCTGTCGAGGTCGTCGGGTTCGTCGCCGCGCAGGCGGTCGGTCATGTCTTGAATCAGGCGCAAATAGACTCTCTCGAACGTCGGAAGCACTTCTTTACAAGCCTGCCCGACGTTCGGGAACTCCTCCTGCCACTTGGCGAGGAAGTTCCGCCACCGCGACGCATTATCGTTCGCCGCCGCCTGGTTTCGCGATAGTATCAATTGCTCTTTCTGCACGTCGAGTAACTGACGAAGCAATTCCGTCGTTTCGTTGAACGGTATCGGCGGCGGCCCCGCATCCGGGAACTTCAAATGCGGTGGAGCAACGAAGATCGGTGAGTTATGCATGGTTCGACCGATGGCAGGACGCAAGTGTGTAATCGAATGCAGGCATTATAAGCACACCGACCCGCCATGCGCTAGAAATTAGCCGCAACTCATAATTAGCCGCGACTTTGAATTAGCCGCGACGCGGAGTCCTCGCAGCGGAGCGCGTGGACTCCGCGTCGCGGCTAATTCAAAGTCGCGGCTTCGGTGGGAGTCAACCCGATCGGGTTCGCGGCTCTTGCGGCACGGAGGGCGGCACGGGCGGCGCTCGTTTGACCGAGGCGACGGTAGACTTCGTGCAAATAGACGTGAACGCGGGCGGCGCTCGGTTGCTCGTCGCGGGCGGCTCGTAACGCGGCGGCGGCTTTTACCAATGTCTCGGTCGCCATTGCCGCATCGGTTCGCTCGGGGTTCGCGTCCCATTGTTGCACCAAACAGACCAACCCGATGCCGCGGTGCAGGTTCTCCGCATATCGGTCGCTTTGCTCGTCGGCCATCTGCATCAGCCGCGTATGTGCGTGCAACAAATGCGACTTCGGCTTACCCGTCATCGGTTGTGCATGCGCGACAAATTGCTCGTATTGCAGCCGCGATTCGTCGAATTGCTTCGTGCGAAATTGCAACTCTGCGAGGTGCGCCCGCGTCATCACTTCGCTGGGGTGTGCCCGAACGTGCGCGGCCATATGCACGATTGCGCCGGGGGTATCGTCGCGGTCGAGGTGATCGGCGGCGAGCGCCAGGCGATCCGTATCTTCTCGAATGCGATCGAGCGGCGGGAACGGCGCGACGCACCCCGTCGCAGCGAAACAACCGGTGATCAGCCAGCGCGGCAGCATCGCGTCGTCTCGCGGAGGGTGGGGTTCCGCAAGTGGTATCGTCGGCGCAACCGGCCCACGTTCAGGGGGAACGCGAAAGAGGGGCAAGCACGAAGTGAAGCTGGGCAAGGTTCGCCGGTTGTCCGGTTAATTCATGGATAAGAAGAGTCAATTCACCACGGAAAACACGGAAAACACGGAAAACACAGGAGATTAGAGAAGAGAAAACGAAATCAATATTCGATTCGGATTCCGTGATTTCCGTGCCTTCCGTGGTTGTTGGATGATTTGAAAATTACACGATGGCAACGCTCCCGGTGCTGCCGTCAACGCGCAGTTTCGTGCCGGTGGTGAGCTGCCGCGTGATGCCGGGCAACCCGGCGACGGCGGGCAGACCGAACTCGCGGGCGACGATTGCGCCGTGCGACAACACGCCACCGGTTTCCATTACCAGGCCCCGTGCCCGTGCGAACAATGGCACCCACATCGGGTCGGTCGACGGGCATACGAGAATGAAGCCATCGGGCACATCGAGCGAGGCGTGCGGTTCGCGCAGCACCAGCGCCGGACCTTCGGCCACACCTGCGGATAATGCCACGCCCTGGAAGATCGTCGCGCCTTCGGGCGGTGGTAACGCGCGACCAATCGCGGCCAAATCATCGCTGAACAATAGCGGTGGCAGTTCGAGCGAGAGTTCCGTTTGCCGGCGCTTTTTGCGTTGCGCGATCCGTGCGGAAAGATCCTTTCCTTGAAGCAATTCGGGTAAATCCTCGGGCGTCAGGAAGAAAATGCCGCCGCGCAACTGGAACCGCGAATCGAGTTCGACGAGCGCACGACGAATGACCGCGTACCCGCGCAGCATCTGGTGTTTGGCCGTTTCGCGCAAGCCGAGGTACGTGCGAAGGTGTGCCACTTGGTTCGTGAATTTGTCGCGGAACGGCCCCGCTATTTTTGCTTCGTCGAGGATTCGCGACACCGCGTTGTCCGTGTGCGAAGTCGCTGGCATCGGTTGCGTGGCTTTCAATCGGGCGACTGCGGCGGGGTCTTCGGACCAGCGCGGTTGTGCGAGTTCCATCTCGTTCGCACAGCGATGTCCGAAGTCGCTCAGGAACGCTTCGTGCGTTAATTGCCCCGTTGCGAATCGTCGGATGCCATCGGCGTAATCGGTGCCTTCGTCGGGCTTCGCGCCGAGTGCGAGTTCGCCGACGGCGGCCTTGGCGCGGGCCTCGCCGAGCCTGGGAACGAGCATTTCCAGCGTGCCGTTCCACATCATGTCGGCAAACACTGTCGGCTTCAGGCTGTCGCGCGCAAACTCGACAAGCGTCTTCTTCACCCAACTCGTGAGGATCGCGTCGAGTTCCGACGGGTCGAGCGTGGACCAGTTTTGCGCGAGCGCCGCCTGCGCTTCGGCGACGAACGGCGGCGCGATGGTCGTGCGAAATTCCGCCGCGAATGTTTCCGCCCGGCGACGTGCGATCGACGACATGCGCGACAATCGCCAGACGATCCCCGGTAGGCGGAACCACGCTTTCCAGCCGTCGCGCAGTGGGTTCAGCGTCGGTTTTGGGTCGAGTGCGAGCTTCGGATCCGCGCGAAATGCGGCGAGCGGATACTCGAACGGCGCGTGGGCGAATTGCAGTCGCGGCATCCGCGACAGATTCGCCATCGGGCGACCTGCGATGAGATCGAACGCGCCTTCGGAGCCGAGCGATACATCCGGTTGTGCGCCGAGATCGCGGTTCATCGCGCCGAATCCACCGTCGGCGGCGAGCAATCGCTGCACAAGTTCCCACGTCATCGGCGTCGGTTCGGGCAGCACTTCGCTGAGGTTGTAACGCACCCATACCGTGCCGCGCGATTCGGACTTCGCCTGTAATCCGGCCACGATTTGCAGGCGAATCGCCTCACGTTCGCTACCGGCAGTGATCGGGCGGGCTTGCAAAAGCGAGAACACCCCCGCAACGTACGCCCATTCGATGTCGCGTGCATTGCCGTAAAAGGCTTCGACCCGTTTGCCGAGCGCAACGAGTTGCGACAGTGCGGTATCACTCAGGCAGAATTGCTGCTGACGCTCCCGTGTCACCGGCACTTCCTGGCGATTCCGGATTTCTACTTCCTTCGTGCCGAGGTGCTTCTCGATGACTGTGCCATCGGTTCGCGATAACGTGAAGCGGTCGGGTGCGACGCGGCCGGAGACGACGACTTCGCCCAACCCCCACGATGCCTCCGCGACCATCCGTTCGGCAGCGGCGTCCGATGGATCGCGCGTGAACAACACGCCTGCCACTTCGGCAGGGACGAGCGTCTGTACGACGACGGCCATCGCCAGACCATCGACGCTGATGCCTTGTTTTTGGCGGTATGCTACGGCGCGTTCGGTGTGCAACGATTTCCAACATCGGTCGATGGCATCGAGCACCGCCTCCGCGCCGGTCACATCGAGAATCGTTTCCTGCTGCCCGGCGAAACTGGCTTCCGCGCCATCTTCGGCGGTGGCCGACGACCGCACGGCGACTGCACCGTTACCGAGAGCGCGATAGGCTTCCCGCACCGCATCTACCAGGTTCGCATCGCTGCGAATGCCACCTCGATTCGAGCGGGTATACGCACCGGTGGCGACGACGAACCCCTGCGGCACGGGCAACCCCGCCTGCGACATTCGTGCCAGGCTCTCGCCCTTCCCGCCGACACGCAGCGCATCGGCGGCAACGATTGCATCGAAGAACACAACGTCGGACATCGCATCGACTCCCATCGAAAGTCAGATCTTCTCGCGTGAAGTATACATACGGGCGGCGACCCATACGAATGCTATCGGTCAACCGTGCGATTCGCGATCTGACGTAAGTCGAATTTGCGACGTGTCGCAAAGTGACGCGAAAGTGTCGCAAAATGACATAGAAATGTCGCAC
>JAYVQG010000177.1:0-7337 GCA_043757025.1 Limnoglobus sp. | reverse complement strand
CTCGGGTACGGGGTCGTGTCGCATACGATCATCTTACAAAACGAATGACACCGAAAAGACCAAATAGGGTAAAACTCTACGTGCCGATCGCCTTAGCGATGAACTGACGATGACGATGAACTGGAACCACCTCGCGACCGTGGAGCGGGCCGAAAAGCTCGGGAATTCCTGGGATGGCGAGTGGTTCGAGGAGGATTATTGCGAAGGCCCCGGTCAGGCGCTGATCGTGAATCCGAAGGGCGAAGTGAAGCCGTGTTGCGGATTTGGGTCGGACCTCGATCAACTAACGATTGGCAACATCTACAGCGACAGCGTCGCCGAGATCATCGAAACGGGGAGAAATCACCCGTACGTCGGCAAGGTTTTCCGCGAAGGGCTGACCGCGATCCGCAACGAAATCCTGGCGCGCGACCCGAACGCTTTGCCGGTCGCAACCAGCAACCACTGCTTCTTTTGTTGGTACGTCCTCACCAAAAATCTCGTCGCGCTGCCTGCGGGATTCCCTGGCGTTCCCCCGCAAGGGCGGGTGAGTCTGACGCTGGCCGGCGAGGCTTCTGCAACACCCGTCGCACGTCTCGGCGAGACGGCAACGTCGCTCATCATGGCGTTCGACGGAAAGACAGTCTTCCTGGGTCGCGAACTTTCGCAGCAAATGCCATTAGAGAAAGGCCGCGTTTACTTGGTGACCGTCACTGGCCCCATTCCAATCGCATCACCTCCGCAACAGATGTCGTGGACGGATTATCAGTCGTGGATCGACCGACACCGCGGCGATGGATATACGCTCACGACGCAAAACTTCTCGCCTTGTCAGAAGTGAATCTCAGGACTCGATGATCGATGGAACTGCAACCGTTTTTTGCGGGCGAGCATCCCACGGTGTGTCGCGATTCGCACGGCAGGTACCGTGCGGATTTGCCGCGACCGAAGGCATTGTTGCCGGGTTCGTTCCATCCGCTTCACGATGGCCACTTGCAATTGGCGCGCGTGGCGGCATTGCACTTGGGATCGCACGTCGATTTCGAGTTGAGCATTCAAAATGTCGATAAGCCGAACCTGACGATCGAAGACGTCGAACGCCGTACGGTAAACTTTCCAGAAGAAACATCGCTCTGGTTGACGTGGGCTGCCACCTTCGAGCAGAAGGCTGCACTGTTCCCCGGTTGCACGTTCGTGGTCGGTTACGACACCGCCGTGCGGATGCTCGATTTGAAATACTATGCTGGTCAATCGGAGTTGCGCGACAGAGCATTCTGCACGCTAATCGAACGCGGTTGCCGCGTTCTCGTCGGCGGGCGCATCGATGAGACAGGCGCGTTCCGCGTGTGGGAAGGCAACGAAAATCTGTTCACCGCACTCACCGAGGCGGAGTTTCGCCTCGATATTTCTTCGACCGCGCTGCGGCAGCAATGTTCGTGATACCGCCTACTTTTTCTCTTCCTTCTTCGGTTTTGCCTCGAATTCGTCCCACTTTTTGAACGCGGCTTTGCGTTTGTCGTCGGATCCGAAACTGTAATTGTTGTAGCTAAACTTCATGGCCACGTTCTGGTTTGCGTTCGCGTAGAGCATGTCGAAGCCGTAATCTTCGACCTTCTGATCGGTGGCGAGGATGCACATCGCCAGGGCGACATCGCGAACCTGTATATCGGTTTGCTGTTGGACGTTGTTGACGAAGCGAACGACCTTCTGAACGGTTTCGTCTTTGAGCCACTTCTTCATGATCGCGAGGTGTTCTTTGCCGCCGACGCGCGCGAGTGTCGTCAATGCGTACATTCGATAATAGCCCGTCGCGCCCTTGAGTTCTAGCACTTTCTCGGCGTACTTCGCGATCGGTGCCTCTTTGAGGTTCAGGCTCGCGGCGAGCGACATCGTGCTGTACACCTCGTACATTTCCGTGCGCGAGTCCATCCAGCGGATCAACAGTTTGCGTGCCGGTGCCCCGTTCTTTTCGTCGGTGATCGCCGTGCGGATATTCGGAAGGTTCAGGGCGTTGGTGACGACGTAGTAATACTGGCGTTCGGTCGCGACGCCATCGTACGATTCCGCGAATAGCAGCGTTACGACATCGGCGAGCGTGGCAGGGGTTCGTTGTCCTTGCGGCGAATAGCGCATCGTCGTGTTGTAAAGGTCGATGCGTCGCGTCAGGACTCGCTTCGCGAACTCTTCCTTCGATAGTTTCGTGGCCGCGAGTAGGCTCGCATTGAGCTTGTTTTTCCAGAGTTCCGCGAACAGTTCGCGCGCTCCCGTCGTGTTACCCGTAATCTCCTGAAATTTGTTCCAGCCCGGCAAATCGTGCGAGAACTTGCCTTCTTTGTCAGCGAGAAACGCTTTCAGCCTCGCGGTCAAGTCTGCCGCCTCGATCGTCGGCTTGAGCATTTCGCAGCGTTCGCGAATCTCGGGTTCGGACGTCTCGTTAATCGTGGCTTCGATGACGCCTAACGCCACGCGGCCCATCTTAAAGAGTTCGCGCGTGGCTTCGTCGCGTTCCCGATAAACGGGACTGCCCAACTGAAGCACCAATTGCTTGGCACGCGCGATCTGCTCCGGCGTCGGCGCAAGGCTCGCCGGGTTCGGGTCGTCGGCCACCGCAACGGCGACGAACAGGAATATCGCGAGTAACGACACAGCCGCGAGACGAATCATGGCGGCCACTCCGTGGGGCGTATGAGGTAGAGGAATCATCTATTCACAATAGGGTACGCCGCCGTAGTGACGCAACCCAAATCGCTCTACGGCTTCGCCGTTTCGAGCAACCATGCCACGGCGCGTTCGTCGCTGAGCTTCGCCTTCACGCGGCTCGTACCACTTTCGGCAATCTCTTTCGGCAAGTTGTGTGCGAACAGCATCGGCCCGCACAACTCAACGTACGTCTTCAGCCCGCCATACTTGCACGCACCGGGGAGCAGCATCGGATCGTCGATCGATTGGATCGCGTCGAACGAAAACTGATTGAGATCGCAGACGGTCTTCGACACGGCATCGCCCGCCAAGAGTTTCGCGAACGGGGCGAGCGGGCCGAATTCGCCCCAAGCGATCAGGTGAATCGTCTTCGATTTCAAGATCGTCTGGCCGAATGCCACTCCCGTCAGAATGTCGTGAACCCGATTCGCGAACAGGCTGCGGTTGTAGCCGAGCGTGTAGCCCGCGAACTTGGGATCGACGGTGTACGGCTTGCGAAATGCCTGCTCGCCGGTGCCGAGCAAGTCGAGCGCAACGACCGCGTAGCCCGCATCGACGAGTGACTTGACGGGTGCGACGAGCGAATCACCGCTGAGTAACGATGCCTTGCCCTTGGGGTGAATCCAGATTACTAATTTCTCCGCCACCTTCGGGCCGTACACTCCCGCAAACGGCACGGCATCGCGTTCATTCTCCCGGCCGATTACCGCACGGTGCATCGTGAACCCTTCGTGCTTCGTATCGAGCGGCCCTTTGCGGATGGCGATTTTTGTGGGAAGATCGCTCGCGATCATCGCTCGAATCGCGGGTAGCACGACTTCGCGCGACTTGAGTTTTGCGTCTTCCGTCGCTTCGGTCGTCCAACGTTGCCGTATTGCCGTCGCGTTCATTTCGTCTTGCGGTCGTGGGTGCTTCGCATCGTAGACGGACAGATCCTTCGGCAGAATCGGCACGAAGGGGGTCTCTTTTACCTCTTCGGTTCGCCCCATCAGGTGCTTCACGAACCACGAATACATGAACTCGCGTGCCGGCTGGTTGTAGTTGTGCGGGTACTCGGGCCAGAGCTTCGCGGCGACGTTTTCTTCCTTGCCGTACAGGCCGTAAAGTTTCTTCAACTCGGGCAAACCGTAACCGTCTTTCAGGAATTGCATCGTCCAGTCGTCGGCACACGATAGCGCCATCGGCTTCGGTGCGAACAGTGCGGCGATTTCGACATTGTCCGTGTGCGTCCGCAATAAAGAGCAATTCTCGCAGGAGCAACCGCCCTGCATCGTCGTCGAAACCATCACCGCCGGGAACGCGACGACGGGGCGTGGGTCGAGGGCGCAGAGTATGAATGTCTGCGTGCCGCCGCCGGATTGACCCGTGACGCCGATCTTCTTCGCGTCGACATCGGGCAGGCTTTCGAGGAAGTCGTACGCCCGGAAGCTGTTCCACGTTTGCAACCCCATCGCGTTCTGCGACCAGAGTTCCGCCTTGACGTCCTTGAAGCCTTCCGCATGTGGGATCGCCAAACTGTCCGCGTTGCCGACCATGTCGTAATGGAAGACGACGAATCCGAGCCGCGCGAGCATCGCACACTTGGCTTGCAGGTGATACTTCGCCGCTTCGGGCGTCGATTCGGCTTTCGTCTTCAAAAGTTCGGGAATGCTGGCATCGGGCGTCTCGCAGAAACGCCCGTTCTTGTTGTGACCGTGCGGCGCTAACACCGCGGGGCGTTTCTCCCCGTCAGCCAGTGGCGTCGCAGGTCGGTACAGATTCCCACTGACGTAATGGCCCGGCTGGCTGGCGAAGTAGACTTTTTCGACGGTGTAACCCTTGCGCTCGATCTTGCCGTGGATGACCGCATTCAGCGGCGTGCGTGTTGGCAGCGGCCACAACCCCATCGCCACCAGCAGTTGTTCGCGGAGTGCCTTGCTGCGCGCTTCCCATTCGGCCAACGTCTTCGGCACGACGAACGAGTGATAGCTATTGAGCGTGCGAACGGTACCGATACGCGCGTCGGTCGATTTATCGGTTCCCGTATAGATTCTCGTCGAATCCTCGGCAGATGCGGCAGGGGTCGCAAGACTGCCAACGGCGAGGGCAGTCGAACCGGAAATCATCTGGCGGCGGGTAAACATGCGTCTCTCCATCGAATCGGGCGGGTTCACAGAGGGTAAAGCCTTTGCAGCGACGGGTCAACCGTTTCTTGTGAAGATCGCATCGCGAGTGAAACTGAATCCGGCTTGGGTTACACGGGCGATTTAATATGGTAATTCCAATTGCATGAGAATTGGCACGAATCCGAGGGCTGTTTTATGCTGACTGCAGAAGGTTGTGCGGCTCGCCGACAACGCCTCGTCAAGAAGCTCAAACCGACCGGGCCGCTGTTACTCGGCGACGCTTTGCACCTGCGTTACCTCGCGAATTTCCACGTCGATCCGTTCAGCCTGGGTGCCGACTTCGGCGGACTTTTGCTGATTCAGCCCGATGGCGAAGCGAAACTGTACCACGACCATCGATTGCCGAAGTCGGTCGATGCGAGCCACGTCGAAGAACGGATCCCTCTGAAGTGGTACGACGGTCAATCGCCCGGCCAAGGTTCGCGTCGGCTCGTGTTGCGGCAAGTCGTCGAGATGGCTGGATCCGACGGGCGAATTCACGATGCGCTGAACGACCCGATGTCGATACAGGTGATCGGCGCGATCAGCGAAATGCGACGTGCGAAAGACGACGACGAAATCGGCACGATCCAGACCTGTTGCCGCGCCGCAGAAGCCGGGCAAGCCTGGGCACGAGCGAACGTGAAGCCGGGCATGACCGAACTCGATGTCTATTCGAGTATCTTCAAAGTCTGCACCGAATACGCGCAGCAACCGGTAATCGTGTACGGCGATTTTGCCGTGTCGCCGGGGATGGCGAGACGCGGCGGTACGGCGACGAATCGCGCGATCTTACCCGGCGAAATGCTCATCCTCGATTACTCGGTGATCCTCTACGGTTATCGCTGCGACTTCACGAATACACTCGTCGTCGGGGCCGAACCGAAACCCGAACAGCAACGCTTGTTCGATCTCTGCGTCAGTGCGATGTCAGCGGGGGAACGCCACCTGCGTGCGGGCGTCCACGGGCGGGAGGTTTACAATGCCGTGCGCGATGTATTCAAGGAAGCCGGCGTCGCGGATTCGTTCCCTCATCATGCCGGCCACGGGATCGGCCTCAGCCACCTCGAACCGCCATTTTTGGTGAAGCAATCGCTCGAAACATTAGTCACCGGCGACGTCGTGACGCTCGAACCGGGGCTGTACGTCGATGGCATCGGCGGCGTCCGCATCGAACACAATTACCTCATCACCGAGACCGGCTACGAGCGCCTGAGCCAGCACGCCCTTTCGTTGACGTGATTTATTTCCTCTTTATTAAAACCTTGTTTGCGAGCTTGCATTCGTGCAGGCATGGGAGTTACGAGACTAATATTTCCGCTTGCAAACGCGACAAATGGACGACGAACCAGTATTGCAAATAAAGTAATGTACGTGGATATTCGCAGCACTCGAACGTGTGCGGTCGAACTGGGGACAACATGCGACATTTCGGCATCGACTTGGGAACCAGTTCCTGTTCTGTCAGTTACGCCGTCAACAGCTCCCGACCCAATTCTGTACCGCAGCCAGCGGTAATTGATTTCCGCGTCAACATACAATTATGGACAAAATCAACCGCAGTCCCTTCGGTAGTAGCACGTTTTGGAACTGCCAACGATGGCACCATATTCGGATTCGACGCCGATGAGGCGATAAGCAAGAGGCAGGTATCGGGGCGGAACTTTCATAAATACTTTCGCTCGGTGAAGTCGCACCTCGGTACCGGGCGATCCTATGTGCGGGCGGACCCATCGCTCAATAGCCCCGTAAAGGTGTGGGGAGCTTTGATTCGCCAACTGTGTCTGATGACGGTAGCCGAGAAAGGGGCCGACTTCGATCCGCGTAAGCACCCGACCGTGCTGACCGTGCCTGCGTCGTTCGGGCGGGCGCAACGGGACGACACATTGGCCGCTGCGAAATTAGCCGGGTTCCACGTAGATACCCCCGGTATGGTAACACTGATCGACGAACCAGTGGCCGCGCTGATCGACTTCCTTCATACGGACGTGGATCTCAACATCGATCCCAACAGGCCGAACGACTTACTAGTGTTCGATTTTGGCGGCGGCACCTGCGATCTGGTCGCCCTGAAAGTGGGATACGACGCGACGAAACCAGACGGATTGGAAGTGGTGCCACAGTCCATCTCCCAATACCAGCAGATCGGCGGAGACACCATCGATTTGGCAATCATGGAAGAAGTGGTGTGGCCGCAGGTATGCAAGCAGAATGACCTGATTCGAGAAAATCTCACTGCGATCGAGCGAAAACAAATCGAAGACACACTGCGGTATCAGGTGTGCCGCCAGTTGAAAATCCTCGTCAACGAGAAGCTCAATCAGTTGTCGGATGGTGACTTTCGGAAGGAAAATTGGAGCGGGATAGCGGATGAAGTGTCAATAGCCGGATTGTGTCGAATAGAGAAGATAGAGTGTAACGCTTCAGCCTGCGGAAGTTGTGGCTTGGGGTAGGGGCGGGAGTTGGCCGGTGGTGATGTAGGTTCGCAGTGCGGCTTCGGTCGCGGCCAATACG
>JAYVQG010000176.1:0-7339 GCA_043757025.1 Limnoglobus sp. | reverse complement strand
ACTACAGCGCGGGTCTTGTCACGAGTTCGGCGAATCCACTTATCTGGAAAGGATTTGTGGCGAGGACGGGATTTCAACTTTGGTCACTCCCTTTCCGTGATCGAGACGCGATTGACTTGGAATTCCAAGGTTCGCGAACTGCCTTGAATGAAGCTCGGCGGATTACCCGCGCTGTAGTGTTAGGCTACGGTATGTGACCCACCACCCGGAACCACCCGGAACCACCCGGAACACCGTGCCACTCCTCGACTCTATCGAATGAACCGACGTTCGCAATTTTTACCGACTTCGGCGTAAACTTTTGGTACGATGCAGACAGTTGGCGATTGACTACCCGGTAAAGTTTGCCTATTCTATGCTGAGTTGGTGTCCTCACCCGCCTGCTGCGCCCGCTTTGTCGGGCGATCTCGATCGTGCGATTCCGAAACGCAACCTATAATGGCTGCGACAGGAATTATTTTTGCGGAACTGGAAACTCAAGTTCAACCCTCAGCGTCTATAAGCGGCGTCGAGGTGGATCGCTGTTGAGTGTCCGCCAGACTACTCGCTTCATCGTTTAGGAGATCCGAACGTGACGAACCCGCTCAATTGCTTAGGCTCGCCGCTGCCCCGTCGCACGATGCTGCGCGTCGGATTCCTGGGTGGACTCGGGCTATCGCTCGAAAGCTTCTTCCGGATGCAGGCCGCACAAGCCGCCGCACCATCGACCGTTGCGGCACCCGCGAAGGGGCCGAAAGCCGAGTCGATCATTCACATCTACTTGCCCGGCGGAATGGCCCATCAAGAGAGTTGGGATCCAAAACCGTACGCCCCGATCGAGTATCGCGGCGACATGACGCAGATTCAGACGAAGCTCGAAGGCGTGCTCTTCAGCGAAAGCATGAAGCAGACGGCCGCCATTGCGGACAAAATCACCGTGGCCCGAGCCATGACGCACGGCGAAGCCGCCCACGAACGCGGTACGCACAACATGTTCACGGGGTATCGCCCCAGCCCGGCTATCACCTTCCCGAGTATGGGTAGCGTCGTTAGCCACGAACTCGGCGTGCGGAATAACCTGCCGCCGTACGTGGCCGTGCCGAACGTCGTCACCAACTACGCACAAAGCGGTTATCTTTCGAGCAGTTACAGCCCGTTCGCTCTCGGTAGCGATCCGGCCGACGGCGGCTTCAAGGTGCAAGACCTGCAACTGCCTAGCGGCGTGACGCCCGAGCGATTCGATGGCCGTCGGTCGATGCTCGAAGCGGTCAACGAACACTTCGCAAAGAAGGAAAAGTCCGACAACCTCGCCGCAATGGACACGTTCTATCAGCGTGCGTACGGCCTGATTTCGAGCGACAAGGCGCGTGCCGCGTTCGACATCAACCAGGAAACTCCGAAACTTCGCGATGAATACGGCCGAAATGCCGCTGGTCAGCGATTCCTCATGGCTCGCCGCCTCGTCGAAGCGGGCGTGCGATTCGTGACGGTTCACTATTCGGGTTGGGATTTCCACAACCAGATCACCGCGAATATGCGTGCGAATCTTCCCGCATTCGACCAGGCGTTTGCCCGCCTGATTCGCGACCTCGAAGATCGCGGTATGCTCGACAAGACGCTCGTGATGGTGAGCAGCGAGTTCGGTCGTACGCCGAAGATCAATACGAATGCGGGCCGCGATCACTGGCCGAAAGTGTTCAGCGTCGCACTCGCGGGAGGCGGTATCAAGAAGGGTTCGATTTACGGCAAGTCCGACGCGACCGCCAGCGAACCCGACGAAGACGCACTGACCGTCGAAGACTTGGCACACACCGTTTACCACTGCATGGGTATCAACGCCGAGAAGAAGCTGATGTCGCCCGGCGATCGGCCGATCGACATCGTTCGCGAAGGTCACACGCGAAAAGAACTCTTGGCGTAATTGTCCGAACCTACCCGGCCGCGTGAACGAACGATGAGCGTACGCTCTTCCTCGCAACGCGGCCGATTCATTTGAGGCCCGCACCCATGCGCCAGACCCTCCGATTCCTGCTCGCGTTCTGCCTTATCGGTAGCAGCATTGGCACATCATTCGCCATCGATCCGCACCTCAACAGCATCAATCCGTACGGTGCCCAGCGCGGCACGACGGCGACGTTGTTGTTCAATGGTTCGAACGTCAACGACGCGCCGGAACTGCTCGTGTACTATCCGGGAATCACCGTTGCGAAGCTCGAAGTGACGAGCAAGGACCAACTGCGTGCGACGCTGACGATCGCAGCCGATTGTCGGTTGGGCGAGCATGGGTTTCGCGTGCGCACATCATCGGGAATCTCCGAATTTCGCACGTTCTGGGTCGGTGCGTTAGCGGTGGTGCAGGAGAAAGAACCGAACAACGAATTTATCCTTCCCCAACCGATCGCGATCAACACGACCGTCCAGGGGTTAATCACGTCCGAAGACGTCGATTACTATGTGGTCGAATGCAAAAAAGGGCAACGACTCTCGGTGGAAGTCGAAGGGATGCGGCTCGGTATCGGCTTCTTTGATCCGTACGTGGCGATCCTCAACGACAAACGTTTCGAGTTAGCGTTCGGCGACGATTCGCCGATGTACACGCAAGATTGCGGCTGTTCGATCATCGTTCCCGCCGATGGCAAATACACGGTGATGGTCCGCGATAGTGCCTATACGGGGTCGGGCTTTTACCAGTTGCACGTCGGTAATTTCCCTCGCCCCACGGCGGTGATTCCATCGGGTGGCAAGCCCGGCGAGGAACTCGAAGTCCGCTTCATCGGCGACCCGAGTGGCGAAATCAAGCAGAAAATCAAGCTACCCGCAACGGGCAGCGACCTGTTCCGCGTTCATTGCACCACGCCGGACGGCATCAACCCGTCGGGCATGAAGTTCCGCGTCGTCGACTTGCCGAACGCCAACGAAGTCGCGAATGCGAACACCGCAGCCACGGCTCTGGTGGGTGTCGCTCCCGGTGCGTTCAACGGCGTCGTTTCGACGGCGGGCGAAATCGACTACATGAAATTTGCAGCGAAAAAAGGCCAGGTCTTCGACTTCCACTGTTACGCGCGTCGCCTCGGTTCGGCACTCGACCCCGTCATGCACCTGAATCTCTGGACGAATAACGCAATGGGGACGAACTTCGTCGGTAACGACGATGCGATTGGGCCGGACAGCTACTTCCGTTTCACGATACCGCAAGATGGCGAATACGTTGTGTGGGTCCACGACCATCTGAAAAAGGGTGGGATCGACTACTTCTACCGCGTCGAAATCACCGTGCCCGTAGCCTCGACTTCGACGGGCATTCCGAAGGTGGATGGGAATAACGTCTCGAATCAGGATCGCCAAGTCATCAGCGTGCCGCGCGGCAATCGTTTCGCGACGATCGTGCAAGCGAACCGTACCGACTGGGGCGGACTCGCAACGATCGCGTTCGACAAACTGCCACCCGGCGTGATCGCGACCGCAGACAGCGTCGATCCCGGACAAGGCGTCGTGCCGGTCGTATTTGAAGCGAAAGCCGATGCCGTCCTCGGTGGCACGCTCAGCGATTTCCAAGTGAAGCCGACCGATCCGAAGATCGTCGCGACGACGCGAACCGCGCTCGACGTGAACTTCAACATCGGCTTGAACAACGTACCCTTTCACCGCCACGTGACGGACCGAATCGCGGTAGCCGTCACCGATGTCGCGCCGTTCAGTATCGATGTCGTCGAGCCGAAATCGCCGCTGGTTCAGAACGGCTCGATGTATCTGAAAGTGATCGCGAAACGGGCACCGACGTTCAAAGGCGCAATCACGGTTTACCCGTTGTTCACGCCGCCCGGCACCGGAATTGCAGGTCAGACCGTCATCCCTGAAGGGGCGACGGAAGCACTCGTTTATACGAATGCGGCACCGAACGCGGCACCGCGGAAATGGAAGACCGCGTTCATCGCCGTTGCCACCGCCACCGGCGGTCCGACGCCCAAACCGAACGATCCGACCACTGCCGCGAGTAGCGGGCCGTTGTGGGTGTCGTCGCAGTTGTTCACGGTGGAGATCGCACCGCCGTTCGTGGTGTTCGCACAAGATCGTTCCGCCGCCGAACAGGGTCAAAAGACGCAGATTGTCTGCAAAGTGACGACGAACACGCTGTTCGAGGGCAAAGCGAAAGCGACGATCATCGGCCTGCCCGCCAAGGTGGTCTCGACGCCGATCGAGTTCACGAAAGATCAGAAGGAACTCGTCTTCGACCTGACGACCGACAAAACCAGCCCCGCCGGGAAGCACGGCACCTACATCCAGGTGGAGATCGTCCACAACGGCGAGAAACTGTATCACTCGGTCGGCGGCAACGAACTGCGTATCGACGTGCCACTGCCGCCGAAAATCGTAGCCGTGGCGGTCGCGCCACCGAAACCGGCGGCACCCGTACCCGCCGCCGTCGTCGCCGTGGCCCCGCCGGTGGCAAAACGACTCACCCGCCTCGAACAGCTTCGACTCGAGCAAGAAGACCGCGAAAAGGCACTGAAAGCCGGGCAACCAGTGCCAGTGCCCAAGAAATAAACGTGTAGCTGGCCTCTGTGAGGCCGGTCTTTCTGAACCGGGGTCACAGACCCCAGCTACATTTTGAATCGTCGTGCTCGTGGAATAAACGTGTAGCTGGCCTCTGTGAGGCCGGTCTTTCTGAACCGGGGTCACAGACCCCAGCTACATTTTGAATGATCGCGTCGAAACAACCGGACTTACCACGCATGAGGGACTACAACATGCGACTTGCCATTACGATAATCGCGTTTGCTGTCGCAATGTCTTCGGCTATTGCTCAGGCTCCAGCACCAGCGAAGCCCGTCGCGCCCGCAGTCGCTCCGGCTGCGGTAGCGCCTGCTCCGGCCGTCGCTCCTGCGCCTGCTGTCATGGGCGTTAAAGTTGCCGTTTACCCTCCCGATATTAACCTCGAAACGTTGCGCGATAAGCAGACGTTCGTCGTGCAAGTGACGGAGTTATCCGGCATTACGCGGGACGTCACCGAACAGGCGCAGGTTACGTTCGCGAACCCCGCACTCGTCAAACGCGACAACTTCACGATTACCCCTGTTGCCGACGGCGTGACCGAAATGATCGTGGTGTTCGCCGGTCAGACGGTGAAAGTGCCGGTCAAAGTCGTGAATGCGGCCGCGGACCGCCCGATCTCGTTCAAGCTCGATGTCATGCCGGTCTTTTTGCGTAGCGGTTGTAACGTCGGTGGCTGTCACGGTGCTGCACGCGGCAAAGATGGTTTTCGCCTATCGCTGTTCGGCTTCGACCCCGATGGCGACCACTTCCGCCTCACTCGCGAAATGAACGGGCGACGCATCAACCTCGCGTTGCCTGCAGAATCCTTGCTCATCGAAAAATCGACCGGTAAAGTGCCGCACACGGGCGGCAAAAAGATGGCGGAAGGCGACGAGTATTACAACGCTCTCATCCGCTGGCTCGAAGCCGATGCCCCGATCGACCTGCCCACCGTGGCCGCGCCCGTCAGTATGGAAGTCTTCCCGCCCGGTGGCGTACTCGATGGCAAGGGCGAAAAACAGCGCGTCGTCGTGCGTGCGAAATACACCGATGGCACGGATCGCGATGTTACGTCGCTGGCGTTATTCCTCAGCAACAACGACAACGCCGCGAAGATCGACGGCACCGGCAACGTGCTGGCGGGCGAACGCGGTGAAGCGTTCATCATGGCTCGCTTCGCGACGTTCACCATCGGCGTGCCGTTCATCACGTTGCCGAAGGGGATGCAGTTCGCGTTCCCAAATGTGCCCGAAAACAATTACATCGACACGCTGGTAAATGCGAAGCTCAAGAAGCTCCGCATCGAACCATCGGAACTGTGCGACGATGCAACGTTCGTACGCCGTCTGTTCATCGATGTCACGGGCGTGGTGCCCTCGCCAGAAGAGTACGCGAAGTTCATGGTCAGCACGCTGCCGAATAAGCGGGAACTGCTCGTCGATGAACTGCTCGACCGCAAAGAGTTTGCCGAACTTTGGGTGTTGAAGTGGTCCGAACTGCTTCAGATTCGTTCGGGTGGTATCACGCAGGTCAGCCCGAAATCGATGCTGCTTTACTACACGTGGCTCCAAGACAAAATCGCCCGCAATGTGCCGACGAACGAATGGGTCAAGGAACTCCTCGGCGCGAGTGGCGGCACGTTCAAAAGCCCCGCGACGAACTACTACCAGATCGAAACCGACATCGTCAAAGTCACGGAGAACGTGGCGCAGGTGTTCATGGGGATGCGCATTCAGTGTGCGCAATGCCACAACCACCCGTTCGACCGCTGGACGATGAACGACTACTACGGTTTCGCTTCGTTCTTCAGCCAAGTCGGGCGTAAAGGGGCCGACGACCCACGCGAATTGATCGTGTTCAATGCGGGCGGTGGCGAAGTCAATCATCCGCTGTACGCCCGCCCGATGAAGCCGAAGTTCCTCGGTGGGGCCGAGCCGGATGTCGTCGGGAAAGATCGCCGTGCGGTACTCGCCGAGTGGCTGGCGTCGCCGGAGAATCCGTACTTCGCGAAGAACCTCGCGAACATCGTTTGGGGGCATTTCCTCGGCCAAGGCATCATCAACGAAGTCGACGATGTGCGGATCAGCAACCCCGCGAGCAACCAGGAACTCCTCGACGAACTCGGCAAGAAGTTCACCGGCTACAAGTACGACTTCAAGAAACTCGTCGGCGACATTTGTAAGAGCCGAACGTACCAACTCAGCACGCAGGCCACCAAGACGAACGAAGGCGACACGCGCAACTTCGCACGTGGGGCCGTCCGCCGGATTCGTGCGGAAACGCTCCTCGACTGCATCAGCCAAGTGACGGAAACCAAGAACAAGTTCCCCGGGTTACCGTCGGGTGCGCGAGCCGTGCAGATCGCCGACGGCGGTACGAGCACGTACTTCCTCACCACGTTTGGCCGGGCCACGCGGGACACGGTCTGTGCGTGCGAAGTGCGACTCGAACCGACGCTATCGCAGAGTTTGCACCTGATGAACGGCGACACCGTCAGCCCGAAAATCGTGCAAGGGGGCTTGGTGGCGAAGATGCTCCAAGAGAAGAAGTCGAACGGACAGATTATCGAAACGATCTACGTTCGCTGCCTTTGTCGGCAGCCGACCGCCGCCGAACGCGCGAACCTCGAAGCGATGATCGCCAACGCGAAGAACCCGCAGGCCGCACTCGAAGACGTCTTCTGGGCCGTGCTGAACACCCGCGAGTTTATGTTCAACCATTAGAAATTGTGGCACGGTTCAAAACCCGGTTGCAGTTTTGCCAAATAAGACCACTAAAAATTTGGTTCTGGCGTGATTGGAATTGGGCGAAATCGGACGTAAGTCGT
>JAYVQG010000175.1:0-7364 GCA_043757025.1 Limnoglobus sp. | reverse complement strand
GCGTGATTGGAATTGGGCGAAATCGGACGTAAGTCGTTGGTGGGTTAGGTTGGTTCCGAAATTCGGCAATGAGTCCACGGATGGGTGGGTGGGTAAGTGGGTAAGTGGTGGAATCATTCCCTGCTACCCAAAATCGCCGCAATTGAAACCAGGCCCGCATACCAACACGACCCACTAACAACAGCAGTTGTTAGTGGGTCTTTTCGTTACCAATGGCCGCCGATTCTTGTGTGGCGCGAACGCGGAAATTTTGTGTAAGAGTTCCGATGGCGTTCGCGTATAACAGACAGTCGTTCGGGATGTAAGGATTGGCCTCCTGTCGGCGTCCAATCACAAGCCGGGGTCGTGTGGCCTCGGACGCTACATTCGCTGCTACTCCGAGGGTTTGATCTGATGCGTAAGCTTCTATTCGTCGCCGTGGCCGTCGCGGGACTCGTCGTTTCCGGTTTCGCCGTTGCGGCCGATCTGAAGTCCGGCCCACAGGCCGGCGAGAAGATCCCAGGACCGTTCCACCCGCTCAACGTCACCGGTGAGAGCGCCGGCAAGAAGGCTTGCCTCGTGTGCAAGCACGGTGCCAACCCCGTCGCGATCGTGTTTGCACGCAGCACCGATTGCCCCGCCACCGCCAAGCTCCTCCAGAAGCTCGACGCCGCCACCGCCGCGAACAGCAAGTGCGAAATGGGCAGCTTCGCCGTCTACCTGACCGACGACGACAAGGCCAGCGCAAAACTCGAAGAACTGGCCAAAGAAAACAAGATCAAGAACCTGACGCTGTCGATCGACAACCCCGCCGGCCCAGCCAAGTACGAAATCAACAAAGACGCCGACATCACCGTCGTGCTGTACAACGAACACAAAGTCGTCGCGAACTATTCGTTCAAAAAGGGCGAAATCAAGGACGCGGACATCGACGCGATCATCAAGGACGTCGCCAAGATCGTCCCAGCCAAGTAAATTGACGTAAATTAAATTAAACGCGACGCGATTTGAAATCGCGTCGCGTTTAATTTATGGCTTCAGCAGTTTCACCGCGTCGTCGGCACCTTGGGTTTTGGCGAGGCTCAATGCGGTGTTGCCCGATTTGTCCGCGATGCTCGCATCCGCACCGGCCTTCAACAAATACTCGACCATCTTCGTTCGGCCCGTGAGTGCGGCAAACATGAGTGCCGTCTGCTGGCTGTCGTTCTTCGCATTGACGTCCGCCTTGGCCTTTACGAGTTGCTCGGCAATCTCGACGTGTCCTTTGAATGCGGCGGCCGCGAGTGCCGTTAGGCCCATCTTGTTCTTGGCATCGACTTCGCACTTCGGCTGTTTCAAAATCAACGCGACCGCTTCCGCCTGACCCGCATAGGCCGCCACTGTCAATAGGGTGTCACCGCGAGCGTTCGTGCCGTTCACCGCTTGGCCCACCGCGAAATACTCTTTGAGTGTGACCTTGTCGCCTTCGCGCGCCGCTTGAAACGCAATCGTTTGCAGCTTCGCCGCCACGTCGGGCGTGAGTGCCACCGATTTGGGTGAAGGTACGAGTTGCGCGAGAACGATCAGAAGTGCGAACATGGTTTCACCGTAGTTTGAGATTGGGTACAATTCGCCGCGACGCGATTTCAATTAGCCGCGACGCGGCTAATTACCGTGTCGCGGCGAATTGGCGTGTCGTTACTTCTTATCCTTGGCGATCAGTTCCTTCACCGCGTCGAGATCGACTTCGATGGCTTTTGCCAATCGCGTGCCGTAGTCGACATTCGCCCGGTAGAAGTGGGACACCATCGTCGCCTTCACGTTCGCATCTTTGACTTTGCCGAGGTCGCCGGCCAAGTTCGAGATCAGGTTCGACTTCTGCTCGGCGGTGAAGCTCTCGTACAGTTCGCCCACTTGTTTGAAGTTCAGCGTCTTCTCGATCGGCTGTTGCACGATGCTGGTCGCGTTGCTCAACGGAGCCTTGCTGTACTCTTTCTCGGCGTCGTCGCGGCGGCCACCCGTCGTGATGCTCGGTTCGTAGTTCACGTCGCCGGTCCGGTTACCGTTGTTGAGCGAACCGTCTTGGTTGTTGCTCGCCACTTGCGAGAGCGGACGATTCACCTTGAGGTCGAGGTAGTTCGCACCGATGCGATACCGCTGCGTGTCGGCGTAGCTGAACAGGCGGCCTTGCAGCATCTTGTCTTCGCTCGGCTCGATGCCGGGGACGACCATGCCGGGGGCGAACGCGACTTGCTCGGTGAATTGGAAGAAGTTATCGGGCACCTTGTTGAGTGTCAGTTTGCCGATTTTGATTTCTTCGATGCCGGACCAAATCTTCGTGTCGTCGAGCGGGTTAAAGTCGTGCTTGTCGAGGTCTTCGGGCTTCATCGTCTGGATGCCGAGTTCCCAGCTCGGGAATTTGCCCGCTTTGATGTTCTCGTACAGGTCTTCGGTCAGGCCGCTATGGTTGCGGGCCGAGTCTTCCGAGGCTTCTTTCGCGCTGAAGGTCTTGTGGCCCTGCATCGAGCGCCAGTTGAACTTCACGTACGTCACTTCGCCCTTCGCGTTGACCATCTTGAAGGCGTGGACGCCGAAGCCGTCCATCTGCCGCAGGTTCGCCGGCGTGCCCTGATCGCTGTACACGAACGTCAGCATGTGCGTCGATTCGGGGATGTGGCTGAAGAAGTCGAAGAAGCGATTCGGGTCTTGCTGGTTTGTGATCGGGCTTGGCTTCAAGCTGTGAACCATGTCCGGGAACTTGATCGCATCGCGAATGAAGAACACGGGCAGGTTGTTGCCGACGAGATCCCAGTTGCCTTCTTCAGTGTAGAACTTGACCGCAAAGCCGCGCGGGTCGCGGAGTTGCTCGGGCGAGCCACCGGGGTGAACCACGGTGCTGAACCGCAGGAACACCGGCGTCTTCTTGTCCTTCGCGGACAAGACTTTCGCCTTCGTGAGCTTCGATTGATCGCCGTAGCTGACGAATTCGCCGTGTGCGCCGACGCCGCGAGCGTGGACGACGCGCTCGGGGATCCGTTCGCGGTCGAAGCGTGCGAGCTTCTGAATCAGGTGGAAGTTATCGAGCGTGACCGGGCCACCGGGGCCAGCGGTTCGGCTGTTCTGGTTGTTACCGACCGGCTGCCCGCCGTCTTCCGTCAGTGGTTTTGGTGGCGTCGGTGCGGCGGGCGCTTGCGAGTAACCCGCAGTCGCCGTCAAGCCGACCACGGTGGCCGTCAAGAGTGTTTTGAACACGATCGTTCTCCGGAAAGGAATTCGATGCACGGGTATCTACCCAATTCTAGTTATAGTCTGCCGTCAGCTATAGACAGCGTCGCGATAACGGATAGTTGTGATAGTCACCATCTATCGTTCGTTCGCACCGAGATCGGCAATGGAAATGCAACAGCTTCGCTACTTTACCGCCGTGGCGCGGCTCGGTAACTTCACGCGGGCCGCCGAAGCGTGCCACGTTTCGCAGCCGACGCTCAGCCAGCAAGTCGCGAAACTCGAGATGGAAATCGGGCAGCCGTTGTTCCATCGGGGCAGTCGCGTCGCCGAACTCACCGATGCCGGGCGGGCATTTCAAATGGGCGTCGAACAAGCGCTCACACTGTTGGACGATGCAAAAGAAAGCGTGAGCGCGAGCGGGAAAGTGCAACGGTTGACGATCGCCGCGATCCCGACGATCGCGCCGTATTTATTGCCCGAAGTGCTAATTGCGTTTATGAAAGTACACCCCACCGCGCGGCTCGAAGTGAAGGAGTACACGACCGACGAATGCCTCCAGCACCTCACCGATGGCGAACTCGACTTGGCGATTCTCGCACTGCCCGTGCGCGGCGATCACTTGGCAAGCGAGTCGTTATTCGAGGAGGAGTTGCAACTCGTGATACCGCGCGAACATCGGTTGGCGACCAAGTCGCAGATTCGCTGGAAGGATCTGTCCGACGAGCCATTCGTCTTGTTGCACGAAGCGCATTGTCTATCGGGGCAGGCACTCGGCTTCTGTGCCCGACATGCGTTGGCCCCACTGACGACGGCGAAATTGCACCAACTCGGCACCGTGCTCGAACTCGTTCGCCTGGGGCACGGCATCTCGTTAGTCCCCGCGATGGCCGCCACCCGCGACCACGATGCGGGGCGAGTCTATCGTTCGTTGTCCGGCGAAAAACCGAACCGCACTATCGCCGTTATCTGGAGCAAACTGCGTTTCCGCAGCCCGCTGTTCGAGCCATTCATGATCGAACTACGAAAGTCCATCGAACGGCAGTGATGCGGGGCTAATGCACCGCGTTTTTCTCGGCGACTTCCTCGGCTACGGGCAACTCGGCTGCGCTATCTTTGACGTAGAACATCAGCAGGTTGCGACCGTATTTTCGCACGTCCCACAGTTCGAGCTTGCCGGGCAGCGACTCCGTAGGGAAGCCATCTTCCGCCTGGATCGTCAGCACGGTTTCTTCAGGTGCCTTGTCCATCAGGCTCTTCACCATGCCGAGGAAGGCTTCGAGTTTGACGGGGTCGAGGTCGGCAAACGGCGGGCTGAAGAACAGGTTCACCGGGCCGCTGCGGGCGATCGGCACCCAGCGTTCCGCCCAGCGATACACGTCCGCACGCAACACTTGCACTCGCTCGGCGATGCCGAAGCGATCGACGTTCTTCTGAATGTCCGTCACTTGTTTCGCGTTCATTTCAATCAGGCGCGCATCGCTGGCCCCACGGCTGATCGCTTCGATACCGATGATGCCGGTGCCGGCGAAGATGTCGTAGAACATGCGGCCAGGGATCGCGTTCCCGAGAATGCTGAACAGCGCCTCGCGGACCATTTGCGGCGTGGGGCGCATATCGGGGTGGACGAAGCACTGGAGCTTACGCCCCTTGAGCGTACCGGCCACGATTCGTAATTCCGTCTTCTCCACAACCGACTCCACTTCAAATTGAACGACAACGCGAAGGCAATTGCCTTCGCGTCGATGACGACACAATCGGTATTATACGAACTACTTCTTCGCCAGTTGCGCTTTTGCGGCCTGATAAACGATCTCGGCGGAGAAGCCGAAGCGGACCATCAGGTCTTTGAGCGGGGCCGACGCGCCGAACGACTTCATGCCGATGATCGTGCCCGTATTTCCGGCGTAGCGTTCCCAGCCGAACGCGGAGAGCATTTCCACGCACACTCGGGCCGTTACGGCGGGTGGCAGCACGCTGTCGCGGTAGGCTTGCGGTTGCATTTCGAACAGTTCCCACGATGGCAAACTGACGACGCGGGCTTTCACGCCCTCGGCGGTCAGTTTCTCGTAGGCTTCGACGGCGAGCATCAGTTCCGTGCCCGTTGCGACGAGGATCACATCGGGCTTGCCACCGGCAGCATCGCCGAAGATGTAGCCGCCCTTGGCCACGCCACTGACGGCACCGTACTTCGTGCGGTCGTACGTCGGCACCGCTTGACGGCTCAGTGCCAAAATCACCGGGTGATGCGTTTGCAACATCGCGATGCGGTACGCCTCGGAGACTTCGTTCGCATCGCCGGGGCGAAGGACGATCAAGCCGGGAATCGCTCGCAGCGAAGCGATTTGCTCGATCGGCTGGTGAGTCGGGCCGTCTTCGCCGACGCCGATACTATCGTGCGTGAACACGTAGATGACCGGCTTTTCGATGATCGAAGCGAGGCGAATCGCGGCACGGCCGTAATCGCTGAAGATCAGGAACCCGGCCGCGAACGAACGCAGCCCGCTGAGTGCCATACCGTTGCAGATCGACCCCATCGCATGTTCGCGAACGCCGAAGTTCACGTTGCGGCCGGCGGGGCTGGCCGCCTGGAAATCGCCCGCACCTTCAAACGCGAGCTTGCTCTTGTTCGACTTCGCGAGGTCGGCCGAACCGCCCACCATCCACGGCACCGCCTTCGCGATGGCGTTCAGCACCTTGCCCGACGAATCGCGGGTGGCCATCCCCTTCGGATCGGCGGGGAATACGGGGACGCTCTTCTCCCAATCGGTCGGCAGTTTGTTGCCTTGAATTTGCTCGACCTGCGCGGCGAGTTCGGGGAACTTCGCTTTGTACTCGGCGAACTTGATCTTCCACGTGGCATGTGCGGCGGCACCGTGCTTGCCGATGTTCGCTTGGAAGTGTCCGTAAACCTCGGCAGGCACCATGAACGACTCGTTCTCCGGCCAGCCGTACGAGCGTTTCGCGCCGCGAATTTCCTCGTCGCCGAGCGGTTCGCCGTGTGCGTGTTCGGTGTCGGCCTTGTGCGGGGCACCGAAGCCGATGATGCCTTTGACGATGACAATCGTCGGGCGGCCTTTCGTTTTCTTGAAGTTGTCGATCGCCGCCGACACGCTGCTGAGGTCGGTGCCATCGCTGACGCGAAGCACGTTCCAGTGGTATGCGGCGAACCGTGCGCCGACATCTTCGGTGAACGCGAGCGTCGTGCGGCCATCGATGGTGATGCTGTTGTCGTCGTACAGCAAACACAGGTTGTCGAGTTGCAAGTGACCCGCGAGCGATGCCGCCTCGCTGGCGATGCCTTCCATGAGGCAACCATCGCCGCAAATCGCGTAAATGTTGTGATCGAAAAGGTTTTCGTAGCCCGGCTTGGCGTAGTTCGCGGCGAGCCACTTCTGGGCGATCGCCATGCCGACTGCGTTGCCGATCCCTTGGCCGAGTGGCCCCGTCGTGGTTTCGACGCCGCTCGTCAGGTGGTATTCCGGGTGGCCGGGCGTTGCGCTGTCGAGTTGGCGAAACCGCTTGATTTCGTCGATCGTTACGGGCCGCTTACCGTCGGTCGGCTCGACGCCGATGAGGTGCAAGACGCTGTAAATCAGCATCGAGGCGTGGCCGTTGGACAGCACGAACCGGTCGCGGTTGAACCACGTCGGGTCGGCGGGATCGTACGTCATCTGGCGGTTGAAAATCGTGTATGCGACGGGTGCGAGTCCCATCGGCGCACCGGGGTGGCCGGAGTTCGCCTTTTGCACGGCGTCCATCGACAGCGTGCGAATCGTATTCACGCATAGCGTGTCGATCGGCAGGAATTCCGTCCCGGTTTTCGCGTCCTTGGCCACAGTTTCGCTCATATGTCTCTCGGTATGGTGCTGGGCGTGGACTGAACGAATAAGAGCATACGAATTCTTGCGAAACTGTCGAGTATCTCGCGATCATTTCAATGGGGCGCGTGGCCAATGGGACTTACTTTCTGATGTAGCTGGCCTCTGTGAGGCCGGTGCAGAGGCAGCTACTCCTCAATTGTCAGGCTTCCGGGGTCATAGACCCCAGCTACAAAAAGAGAAAGTCAGGCTTCCGGGGTCATAGAGCATTTTGATTTTCACTCTTGCGGCCCGTAGCCGGCGTGGCGGAGGTAATTCCGGCACTCCGATTCCTCGAACCAGTCCAGGCATTCGCCGCAC
>JAYVQG010000174.1:0-7379 GCA_043757025.1 Limnoglobus sp. | reverse complement strand
TGGAGGATTACTTCGCAAACCGACCGACGTCGCAACTCCGACGCGGCGACCCGAAGACGCCCGCCATCTAATCCGGACAAAGCGTGGCCTGCACCCAGACCGGGGTCACTACAAAGACCGGGGTCACAGACCCCAGCTACAGGATCGCTCAGCCGTTGGCTTTCTTCGGCTTGCGGTAGATCTGTTTCACGTCGGCGGCCTTGGCCGCGTCGTGCAATTGAGCTTCGATTCCCCACGGTACCCGGCCATCGACTTCGAGCATCATCTCGCGTCGGCCGGTCGATTTCACTACCTCTTTCATTTCCTTTTCGACGTCTTCCAACTCGACGAGCTTATCGTTGATACGCACTCGCGGTCGGTCGTCGGCCATCCATGCCTCGACGCGGAACACCTGCGATTCGACATCTTGCGGCGTCACTTTTTTCGCTGCTCCCTGACTTTGTTCGGGTTCGCTCGGCAGTTCGATCGTGCGGCGCAGCGACGAATACGTCGTCGTGAGGATGAAGAAGATCAACAACACGAGCGCAACGTCGATCAACGGGTTCATGTCGAGTTTGGTGTCGTCGGGTTTTTCGACGGGCGGCGGTGCCATCTCCGCGACCGCTTCGGCGAATGCCGCGTGATCTTCGATCGCGAGCCAATCGGTATCGGTGGGGCCGCGGACTTCGTCCGAAGGCTCCCATTCGCCGTCGCGCAGCCCTTCGAGAACGGCGTTCGCGGTCGCAACCGACGCGACCGAATCCGACCCTTCAAACCGGATCGACCATGCATCACTCATGTGTTTTTCTCGTTGACTTCCGCACCGAACAGCGAGATCTTTTTGTCGTCTTTCCGCCGTTGCAGTTCCTTGGAGAGTTCGTGGACCCGTTCGCTCGGCAGTTCTTTGTGGCAGGCGATTCGCACCTCGGGCGGCGCGTTCCCTGCCGAAAGAACCTCGGCGAGTTTCGCATCGAGACGGATCAATGCAGCAGCCAACGTCGGCAGATCGGCATCGATCTTTTCCGGGGCGCGATCCCCAATGCGAACCGAGTAAATCACTTCGCCTAAAGGATTTTTGTCGATCGTCACAGTGAAGGCATCACCGCCCGTTTTCAGGTCGGCGATGTTCTTCATCTCCGGCACCGCCACGGGCGACAGTGCCGAAACCGCTGCCGTCATCATGAAGAAAATGAGCAACACGAGACTGATGTCGATGAGCGGAATCATGTCGACGTCATCGTCGTCGTCGTCGCGCGACTTGCGCCAGCCGACATCCATCTCGACCGGTTCGAGTGCTTCGTGCGCTTTGAGGGGAATCGCAGGCTGTGCCGTCGTGGACTTCACGAACAGGTAGTCGCCGATGATGTCGTGATCGGCCGCACGGACCCAGGCTTCGTTGGTTCCGGCCGGGCGGACTTTGTCGTCGGCCGCGAGGCGACCTTGCTGCGCCCAATCGGTGACGGCCCCGAACGGCACGCCTTTGTAGACGGTGTTCGCTGCATGTAGCCACACATCGAAAGCGAGCACGGCCATGATGGGAGCCTTAATTACCCTGTGCGTCGAAACGTCTAACCAACTGAGTAGCCCTCTCGCTCCGCGAGAGGATAGCAAAAACCATCGCAGCCAACTGTATTTGCGGTCTACTCAACCCGTTCTCGCTTTCCTCTCGCGGAGCGAGAGGGCTACATACAGGCGAAAAATTGATCGCATCTATCGGCGCGACTTCTTCGCGGTGCGTTCGTCGGGTTCGAGTTCTTCTGGCTCGTCTTCGAGCTTGCCGTTCTTGGCGTTTTGCACGAGCACGATCAACTTTTGTGCGGAGCCTTTCATTTTGGTTTCAAAGCGGTTGATCCAATCTTTAAACATCACGTGCATGAATACCAGCGGAATCGCGGTCAAAAGGCCCATGGCCGTGGCGAACAGCGCCAAGCCGATCGAACCGGCCTGTGCCGCGACACCCGCCCCGCCGCCACCCTTGGCCGATGCCTCGCCGATGTCGGTGAAGGTTTTAATCATCGAGATGACCGTGCCGAGCAATCCGACCATCGTCGAGATTTTCGCGATCGCCAAGATCGGCGCGAGCAGGAAGTTCAACCGCGGGAGGATTTCGAGTTCGACCGCACTCGCCATGCTCCGTCGCATTGCCGCGACACCTTGCTCCGCCGCTTCGAGGCCCGCGACGTAAAGAACGCTCGGGATCAAGCCTTTTTCCTGTTTGCAAACCGCGATGGCCCCCTTCGTACCTTTGCGTTTCAGGGCACCCTGAAACTCCGGTAAGAACTTGTCCATCTTGGTGCCACAATTGATGTTTAACAGCCAGCGCCACGATACGAGCGCGAAGGCAACCAGAGACATGAAAACCATCGGAAAAGAGAAATACCACTCGTTGAACAGAAAATTGCTAATCGCCTTCATTATTCCACAATCCTATTGGGAAAGGTCGAAAGTGTTCGTGGTGTTTTACAGAAGTCCAACACCGCTTCAAGGAACGTCGTTGGTATCGCGCCTCAATTATCCGCCGCGCGGAGAGTCGAACTTGTGGGGGATCTGGTCGGTGTCGAGTGGCAGTCGATACTTATCGGGGTTGGCATGGTTGTAAGGCTGCGTGGGGAAGTTAATCAGCACCGCGTCTTTCGATCCGAAGTTATAGTCAGCATGCCAGATTCCCGGTGGGATGTTCATCAATCGTCGGCGATATTCCGAGAGAAAAATCCGCGAGACGAGGCCCAGCGTCGGCGAGTCGGGGCGGGCATCGTAGAGAACGACTTCGAGTTCGCCGAAGAGCAGGAAGTAGCGATCCTCATTCACCTTATGCAAACCCCAACCTTTGGTGATGCCAGGGCGGATCGTGCAACAGTAGGTGAAGACCACCGGGTCGGGTTTCCACCCCCACCTCGGGTCGAACATCTCGCAGACGGTGCCACGCTCATCGACGTGGGTTACATTATCATGGAAGCTCACACCTGCCGGTAGCAACTGGCGGAGGTTTCCATCTGGCGTAACCGTCGACACATCGCGAATCATGTGAACGTCCTGTCTCTGAAATTGTGCATGTTTACATTTAACCAGTAAAATGCTTGCTTTCACGATCGGAATGCCCCGGAGGGGCGTAGGAATGTAGCCACGGGTGGAGCGAAGCGGAACCCGTGGAGGCTCCTGCATCCGAAGCCGTTTCCATTTGCAAACTCCTCCACGGGTTCCACTCCGACCGCCTTCGGCAGTCATCGTTCCACCCGTGGCTACAATCCGTTGCCCCATCCGGGGCAAACCCGAATAAGGCACAGAATCAGAATCGGGATGACGCAAAAACACCCTGAAACGCAACTTCACGTTACGGCAGATTCGCTCATGCTGCGTCTCGTTTGCGAACCGTCTCGTACCAGGCGTCTTTCAGTTCGAGGTGGTACTGGACCATCTTGAAATAGACCTTTTTAAGGACGTCTTGAACGAATCCGGCCCGCCACTCCGGGTCGGTAATCCGGCGTGCCCATACGGCCAACTCGGCTTCGCGACGTTCCAAAGTCCAGCCGATGCGGTGGCTACCCGCGAAGTTCAGTGCCGTGGCTCTCGCGCCGCTGATGGCGCGACTGGCGGGGTCGGATAAGAATTGTTGCCACATGTAGAGATCGGTGTACGTCCCCACGGGCGTGGTCCGCCAGCCGAACTGCAACCGCCGATACGCCTCGAGCGTATGAGCGCCGCAACTCAAGCAGACGCGGCTTTCCCCGGCCAAAGTCGCCAATCGGTCGCGCGGGTCGGCATGGTCAATCGAGATGCACCCACCGAGGCCGCCTTCGGGCTGAATGTACACCGGCAGGGAATGCGCCCAATCGGCATTTTCGAGCAAGTGGCCGACATTCTCGATATGGTTGGGCAACCAGAGGTCATCGTCGGACAGATAGCAGACGATCCGCCCTCGTGCTTCGGCTAAAGCGATGTGCCGATAAACCTCGCCGAGCCGCTGCCCTTTCGGGTGATCCCAAAAGCGAATCCGCGCGTCGGCATCCATTATCCGTCGTATCAGTGTGCGAGTCACATCGGGTACTCCGTCGCCGATGACGAAGACTTCGATGTCTCGAACCGTTTGAGCGAGTACGCTACCGATTGAATAATTCAGCAACGGCCCATGATCGTGCGTAGGTATGACGACGGTAGCCGCGATCATCGGCGTCCTCAAGTGAAGCAGTTTTCGACATACATAATCGCGTTGTGTGGGCATGTCAAGTCACGAGTTCTCCCGCGGGAAGTCGCAGCGTCATAAGTCTCACGACTTCCGCTACAAACCGGATGTTGTTCGTCGTCCGGTTCCTCGCGTGCTACATTCGATAGAATTGTTACACGTGGAGTCGATCCACGCGAACTGAACTCTCCCGAGGTATCGTGCGTGTCACGTCGTCGAATTGTCTATCGCCGAATGAATGCGAAGCGCGTGGCGATTTTGTTCGTTGCCATTGCGGTCGTTGTGGGCCTCTTCTACTTCGCGAATCGCTACCAGGTCAATCGTAACGCGAGCACGATGCTCGATTCGGCCAAGAAAGCCATCGAGAACGGCAACCGTGCGGAAGCACTTGCGCTGTACATGAAGTACTTGAACTTCCGCCCGCGCGATACGCTCGTGATGGCCGAGTACGCGCAAGTGCTCGACGAAGATAGCCAGGTGAACCCGAAATCGAAACGCGAACTGATCGACTGCTACGAACGCTTGCTGAATATTGCACCGACGCGGAGCGAGGAGCGACGGAAGCTCATCAAGATTTACATGGATTACAACTACTTCGCCGGTGCGAAGCTGCACCTCACGCAAATGGTCGATCCCCTCAAAGGTCAGCCGAACGACGTCGAGATGCTCGACCTATTGGCCACGTGCGAACTGCGAATGGGCAAGCTGACCGAGGGGATGGAAAAGCTTCAGCGGATCGTCAAAACGGGGAAAGGGCCGAGTGAGGCGTACCTCAAACTGGCGATGCTGCTTCGCACGGAGATCAAAACGAAGGAAGCGTTCGAGGAAGCCGACGGCGTGATCGATCAGTTGGCCCGCGATAAATCGGACGACATTACCGCACGCATCACTCGCGCGAAGTACCTATTTGCCAAAGGCGAAACGGCACAAGCTCGCGAAGAGATTCGCAATGCGACCACGTCGGTTCGCGACCCGGAGAAGTACCCGGAATTCGTGCTCCTGCTGACGGAAGTGTATGCGGCGGACAACCGTCTCGCCGATGCGCGTTCGATCCTCGGGAAGGCGGTGCAAGTCAATCCGAACAACACGCGGTTGCGCTCGGTGTACTCGGAAGTGCTGATTCGCCTCAACCGAGTCGCCGAAGCCGACGAACAACTCAAAGCTGCGGTCAAATTGACTGCAGAGAACGACCTGTTTGCCGTGGAACTCGTCGATCGGTTGATCGACCGGAAAGACCTCTTCACGGCACGTGCGGAAACGACGCGACGGTTCTCCAAACGCGAAGTCTTCCGCCCGACTTTCGATTACCTCAACGGACGGATTTTCCTCGCCGAAGGCAAATGGCCCGAAGCCATTCCCCGGCTCAAGGCGGCACTTCCCGCGTTTGAAAAATGGGCGAAACTCTACGCCAAGGCACAACTGTCGCTCGGCGAATGCTACGCCTATGCCAGCAACCCCGAACGAATGTACGAGGCCTATCATCGCTCGTCGCAAGTCGATCCGGAATCGATACTCGCTCAAATCGGGATGGCGAACGCATTCATCAAACTCGGTCGCGGCGCACAAGCGGTGCCGATCTTGCAACGGTACGCGGAGACGATCCCGGCCGCGCGGTTTGCACTGTTAAACTTGCTGTTTCAAGAACAGGCGGTGAAGTTGCCGAGCATCCGCAAATGGACCGCCTTCGATGCGGCCATCGGCAAACCCCCGCACACGATCGGCGTCGAACTCCTACGCGGGCAGGCGCTGCTCATGCAGGACAAACCCGAAGAGGCCATCGCGTTTTACCGCGATCTCGTCAAGCGGGCACCCGATGAAGCGTCGCCGCGAATCGCGATTGCGGCGATCCTCGCGCAATCGGACCCAAAGGCCGGCCTCGATGTGCTCGACACCGCCGAGAAGGCGCTCGGCGACAAAGTGGCGATTCGACTGGCACGCTCGACGTACATTCTGCGAAAGTCGCCACCCGATGCGGCTGCGATTGTCGCGATCGGGGAGAAGGCCGATGCGTTTTCCGTCGAGGATCGTTACTCGCTATACACCGGCCTCGGCGACTTGCTCTATCAATTTCTGGGCAAGCGAACGGAAGCGGCGGCTCTATTCCAAAAGGCCACGGCGGAGAAACCGTACGATCTCGCTTCGCGGATGTCGCTCGTTCAAATTTACCTCGAAGAGAATCGCAGCGAAGATGCGGTAAAGGTTCTCGGCGAAGTGAAGGCCCTCGAAGGCGAGGACGGACCGAACTTCCTGTTCGGTCAGGTTCTCGTCGAATTGAGCAACACCAAACCGAGCGACAAAGCGAAAATTGTGGCGTTGCGGCCGAAACTCGAGAACATCATCGCGCTTCGCGAAACGTGGTCGCGGCCGCATTCGGTACTCGGTAGCCTCGCCGATATGGTTGGCGAACCGGCGAAGGCGCTCGTGCATTTTCGCAAAGCCTACGACCTCGGCGACCGTAGCGAGTTGGTCTACCGACGCCTCGTTCTCGGACTCGTTTCGAGCGGGCGCATGGAGGAAGCGCGGCGGTTACTCGAAGGGCGTAGCCAAACGGCCGGCCTCCCCGACGACTTGCGACAACAACTCGCGATCATCGACGCAGCAACGGGTACGCGCAACTCGGATGCGACGCTCGCGATGATTCAGAAACTCGAAAACTCGGACAACCCGCGCGAGCAACTCTTCCGCGCGAACTGGCTGCAAATGAACGGCAAGCGCGCCGAGGCGATTCTCGCGTTCGAGAAGGCGACGAAACTAGCCCCCACATCGCCGGATAACTGGATCGGGTCGATCGCAGCACAGGCGAGCGTCGGCGATATGGCTGGTGCGAAAGCGACTTACCAGAAAGCGGAAACGGCATTGACGGCGGCGGTGGCCTCGTTCCCAAATCGCGCCGATCTGCCTGCGGTCTTGGGCCGTGCGCAAGAAATCCTCGGCGAGAATGTGGCGGCCGAACGCATCTACCTCGATGGCTTGAAAGCGCACGCGGAAGAGCCGATCCTGATCCGTGCGTTAGCGGAACTTTACCTGCGAACATCGCAACTTCCCGCTGCCGATGCCCAGTGCGAACGGCTACTAAAAACGAATGCACCGGACGTGCAACGACGCTGGGCACGCCGAACGCTGGCCGCGAACAAAGTCCAGCGGCCCGACGGTTACAGTCAGCTTCCGAGTGCGCTCGCGCTGCTGGATGAGAATCTGAAATCGGGCACCAACCCCGAGG
>JAYVQG010000173.1:0-7394 GCA_043757025.1 Limnoglobus sp. | reverse complement strand
AGCCGGGGTCTGTGACCCCGGAAGCCTACTGTAGCCGGGGTCTGTGACCCCGGAAGCCTACTGTAGCCGGGGTCTGTGACCCCGGAAGCCTACCAATTGAAGAGAGACAGCATCCCCACCGGCCTCATAGAGGCCAGCTACTACATAAGACCGGCCTCATAGAGGCCAGCTACATAAGAAAATTAAGTGCCATTGGACCTTCGCCCATCCCACCGGATGCGCGAAACTCCCACTGAAGGACGACCATGAACGATCATGCCACGATTCAAGAACAGATCGCGACGTACCTCGCCGACGGGCTGCGAAGCACCCAACGCGCTGCATTCGAGACGCACATCAACGACTGCGTCGAGTGTGCGAAACTGCTCGCGGATTCGCGTTCGACCGACGCGGCGTTACAGGCGCTATTCGCGCCGCTGCGCCCCACCGCAACGCTCGAAGATCGCATCGTTCGCAGTTTGCGCGACGTGGAAGCGAAGCCGCGCGAACGACGCTATCGCTGGACGCGCTACATCGCCTACGGGCTGGCCGCATCGGTCAGCTTGGGTGCCGTGTCGCTCGGCGTGCAACAACTCATCGAAATCGGCGGGCTGTCGTTCCCAGGTTCGTATCGCCAAGATGTGGCGAAAAACGAAGTCGCGACTGCTGCGCCGTTCGGTTTCATCTCAGATAGTCCACCCACTAACGGTGTAGTCAATTTTGGCGGCGGTCAGGGTGTTGGCTTTAGCGGTGGTGGTCAGGGCGGCGGTCAGGGCGGTGGTGGCTTTGGCGGCGACGGTTATAAAAACGCTCCCCAGTCATCGACGGCGGAACCCGATGCCAATTACATGAAGGACATGAAAGCTACTCAACGAAACACGATTGACCGGATTAACCCAGACGTGGGCCTCGATTCTAAGTTGACGGCTGGAGTGGACGGTCTGAGTGCTAAAGAAAGAGAAGAAGTTCCGAAGCTTTTATCTGAGGATGAGACGTTGAGAGCGTCGGGTAGACGTGGCCTCTCAGAGTCAAGAGGTTTCGCACCCAATCAGTATCGCTACGTGGAGCTGGACAAAAATGGGAGAGTCGCAGGGAAAGACGGCGTTACGTTCTTCGGTCGGACTGCCCTAGAAAACGACAGAATCGAGAATAAGCTGGCCGAAAGTGAAAGATTCATCCTCCGCGGGCTGAATGATGCCAATGCACGCGGCGAGGTCAAACTCAACCTGCAACTTCCCGCCATCGCGGCGCTCAAAGTACCCGAGGCACCTGCCGCTGAGACTGCGGTGCGGAAGATCATTTTGCGGTCCGGGGAGATCGAGTTTGAAATCGAGTCGTTCGACTCGGCGGTGGCGGGCATTACGAAGTTGGTGACGGGCATTAAGGGTGCGTTCGTCGGCACCGTAAACAGCGAGAAACTGCCGAACGGCAAGGTCAAAGGCACGATCACGGTTCGCGTGCCGCCGGAGTTTCTCGATGGCCTCGTGCTCGATCTGCGCCGCGACCTCGGCAAGAACGGCGAGTTGAAGGGCCAACGCATCGGCAGCCAGGATGTGACGAAGCAGTACACCGATCTCGAAAGCCGCCTGCGTGCCGCCCGCACGATGGAGACGCGGCTTCTCGAGATTATCAAGACCGGTAAAGGCGAGATCAAGCAGCTTCTCGAAGCCGAAAAGGAACTCGGCATTTGGCGAACGAAGATCGAAGAATCCGAAGGCGAGATGCGCTATTACAACAACCTCGCATCGTTGAGCACGCTCTCAATCGTTCTTGCGGAGAAGGAGATTCGCTCGGCAGCGGGCATCACCGAGAACGAGCGCGTACAAGCCGGCATCGAAGTTGAAGACGTCGATAAAGCGTTCCGCGATGCGGTGGCGGCAGTGCTGGCCGCGAAGGGGCGGATCGCAAAATCCGAACTCAAGCAGCTATCCGCCGGGCAGTTCAACGCGACGCTGAACTTCGAAATCGCACCCGATGCGTCCGGGCCGATGCGGGACCGCTTGCGTCAACTCGGTCGCATTTCCCGACTCGAAATCGACCGCACGCAACAAGCCACCGCGGGCACCGTTACCAAAGATGCGAAGATCACGCAGGGCGATAGCAGCTTCTACGTGCAGATTTACAACCTCGCGAATGTCGCCCCACGCGAAACGACAACGGTGCAACTCGCCGCCCTCGATGTGGTCGCCGCGTACCGCACAATTCGCGATGCGGTCGAGAAGGGCAAAGGCCGCATCGTCGCCACGACGGTCAACGAGAGCGACCCGCACAACGTGACGGCACAGCTCGATTTCGAGCTAAAACGCACCGAAGACGGTACGCTGCAAGCGGTGTTGGTGGCGGCGGGCGATGCGATTTCCCGCACCGTCACGCGGGCTTCGGAGAGCGATGCGAACACGGACACGAAGACGTTGTACCGGATGTCGTTCGTGAATGCGGCACGCCTGCGGCCGCGCGAAACGACGACGCTCGGCGTCGAAGTCGACGATGTCGATGGCGTGTCCGCCGTGTTTGCGGCACACGTCGCCGAGGCGAAGGGGCGCGTTTCCGATTCGCAGATCGCGCACGAACCGAGCGGCAAAACGACGGCCCGGCTCGTTTACGATCTCCCGCTCGCCGCGGCTTCGGGGTTGATTGAGAAGCTGAAAACTGCAGGTACGGTTCGCGTCAATCAGACCAGCCGCGACCCGAAAGCGACCGATGGCAAGTTCGCTTCCGCCCGGATCGAAGTCACGCTCTCGAACACCGATTTGCTGTTGCCGAAAGACGATGGCGTGTGGCATCAGGTGCGCAAAGGCATCGCGTTCAGTGCGACGGCGTTACTGGCCAGCCTGTCGTGGTTGATCTTCGCGTTGTGCGTCGTGCTGCCGTGGATGATCGTCGTGTACGGCGGGTATCGTTTGGTGAAATGGCTCGTGCGAAGCCGCCGTGCGAGTGTGTGATTTTACTTGCCACGCACCGCCGACATGCCGCCATCGGTGCTGAGAATCTGCCCCGTCATCCAGTTGTTATTCGGGTCCAAAAGATACGCGATCAGCGAGGCGACATCCTTCGGTTCGCCGATCCGCCCGAGTGGGTGCATCCCCGTCGAAGCCTTCAAAGCCAGCTCGTTCGATGTGATTTTGTGCGACAACGGCGTGCGAACCAAACCGGGTGCGACCGCGTTGACCCGGATACCGCGAGCGGCATACGAAGCCGCTGCGGAGATCACCAGCCCGTTGATCGCCCCCTTCGCGGCCGCAATCGCTTCGTGGTTCGGCAACCCGGTTTTCGTCGCTACCGTCGAAGCGAGTACGATCGAACCCCCCGTCGTCATCATCGCTTTTACGGATGCACGCAGAACGTAGAACGCGGTGTTCAAGTTCAATGCAATCGTGTCGTCGAATTCAAAATCGTTCGTGAGGTGTGCCGGTTTCAGGATGATCGACCCGACGAGGCACGTCGCGCCGTTGATAGTGCCGAACGAATCGACCGCTTTCGCGATGAACAAATCGACCTCGACCGATTTCGTGGCATCGAGCGGGTAACCGCGCGCGTCGCAGTGGTTGATCCCGCGAAGCTCGTCGACGAGCGTTTCGAGTTTGCCCTCATCGCGGCCACCGAGGAAGAGCTTCGCGCCGCGTTGAGCGAGCAAGCGACACAACTCGGAGCCAATGCCGCCGGTCGCGCCGACGATTGCGTATGCAGGATGATCGACAGACATCATTCGCCTTTCAGTGGTGGTATTTTCAAGCGGGTAGCGGTCGGCCCTTCCAGCCGACCGGTTTGCCGATAATCGCCCGAATCGCGGCATTCCACTGGATAATAAGCAATATTACGACGCCAACGGGGTGAAGGATCGCACCGAGCCACGACTGCCGAAAGCGGATGGTGGCATCGATTCGCGACAGGTACACGCACGCACACGCAAGCAATATCAGACCCGTATCCCAAGCGGACAGCGTCTGAATTTGCGTGAGTAAAACGAACGGCGCGACCTGCCCACATAATAGTAGCAGCGTCATGAACCATAGTAGTCGCGGTGCGCCGAGGCCTTCGATCGCGTTCTTCGAGAGGCCGTTCCAGACTTGGCCGGCGCTGCGATACATGCGGCAACTCGCGAGTTCGGTGGCATCGCAGACATCGGTCTGAAAGCCTTTCACACGGTAAGCGCGAGGCAGTTTCATCCCATCGTGGAACGATGCACGAACGAGCGGGTTTGCGTGCCCGCCGACAACATCATAGGCTTCGCGCGTCGTTAGGAACCACTGCCCGCAACCCGCGCTGAAACACGAAAAACGCCACCGCCGCATCCAGTCCATCGGCAAATAACCGAGTAGTAAAAAGTGCATCATCGGTATCAACAGGCGTTCCAGAAACGTCCCGGATTCTTGCCTCGGAAATCCGCTAACGAGCGCCGCCGCAGACTGTTCCTGAAAGCGAACCATCCGCTGAATCGCATCGGGTGACAGACGTACGTCGGCGTCGAGAAATACGAGCAACGGGTGCCGGGCGTGTTGCGAAAGCACATAGCAGGCATGTTGTTTGCCGGACCAACCGTGCGGCAACGCGGGTGCCGTTTCGAGTCGCACTTGCGGGTGTTTCCGTTGAATATCGCGAACGATTTCCGCCGTGCGATCTTCCGAATGATCGTCGAGCACGATGCATTCCCAATCGACGCCACGGCTCGCGATGACGTGTTCGAGTGCGGCCAGAATCGACGCTTCTTCGTTACGCGCGGGGATCAATATCGACACGGCAGGGGGTTTCCAATCCGCATCGAATGCGGGCGGCGCGCGAAACAGGAAGCGGTTACGCAAATACAACAGGCTGGGAATTAAGGCACAAACGAGCGCGACGATCGCGAAAGTCGTCATTTCGCGTCGCCTCCGTGCGCGGGTCGAAACGGCTGGCGCGCGACGAACGCACGGACGCGGCGGAAGAAATCGTAAAGCCCGCCGACACCCGCACGGCCCGTAAGCAACGACGTGAATCGCTCCGGGTCGCGGCTCATCGCATCGCCGTTCAGTGCGTCCAACGTCGCGGTGAGTGCGGCTTCAATTCGCGCCGTCCACTGCTTGCCGCTCTCGTTCGGAAAGTCCGCCACGCGGATCGGGTCGCCGATGCGAACGAGCGCTTCCGGGGTGCGTTCGTTCCAGAATGCGTACTCGATGGCGATGGGCAACAAGATCGCTTGCGGGCATCGCGCCGCCAAGTGGCCCACGCCGGAACGCAACCCGAGTGGCCGCGTTCGCACGTCGGTGAATCGGCCTTGCGCTGTCACCCAAACGATATTCTTCGGCACGCTAAGGAGTGCGGTGCCCATTCGCAGAAAGTCGGCCGCACCGCGGTACGTATCGACATCGACGCCGAAAAAGCCGAGGCGGGAAAAGACAGGGTACTGCTTCAGCATTTTCGCGTCGATGGCACCGTAGTGTACGCGGTCCTCGAAGCGCAAACTGATCGCGGTGCCGATCATCGGATCCCACCACGATGGGTGGTTCGTGACGATGAGTATGGGTGCGGTATCGGTCGGAATGGCGGCGGAATTTTTCGCGAGGTAGACCCCGTGAAAGTGCTTCCGCAAGTAGCGCATAACGTAGCGTCGGAAGCCGTTGAACAGCCAGTTCCAGCGGCGTGGAAACGCCAACGCCTCGTCGTTCATCGCGCCGCGCCTACGAGCGTGTCGGTCGGCGAATTCGCGACGGTGCCATCCTTGTCGAGCGTGTCGGCAGCGATCCAGCCGGACATCAGCACCATCGGCATTCCGGGGCCGGGGTGGGCCGCGCCACCCGCGAGGTACAGGCCCTTCAGGTCCGGCGAACGGTTCGCGGGCTTGAATGCACCCAGCCATTTTCCGTGGCTGGCGAGGCCATAAATCGCGCCGTTGAGCACGCGGTACCGGTCGTGAATATCCTGCGGCGTCAGCGTCGCCTCGAACGCGATGCGATCTTCAATGTCGGGCATTTTTCCCGTCGTTTTGAGCTTATTCAAAATGACGCGACGATACTCCGGCAGCATTTTCGACCAATCGTGATGCGGTCGCAGGAACGGCGTGTGAACCAAAATATAGAGTGCCTCGCCACCGGGCGGGGCCGTCGCCGGTTCGGTGGTTGCAGTCGCGGCGAGGTAACACGAGGGGTCCGGCGCGGGCTCGCCCTTGCGGTAAATGGACTCGAATTCCTCTTCGGGATCGCGGGAGAAGACGAAGTTGTGGTGTTGCAAATGCTCGTACTTTTTCTTCAGGCCGAGGTACAGTACGACGCCCGAGCAGGCGGGTTCGTAGGTACGGCGACGGTTGAATTTCGCGACCGCTTTCGGTGCGGCCCCATCGATGAGTTCGCGGTGTGTCCGCACGGAATCGGCGTTGGACACGATCGCAGCGCAATCGAATCGCTCGCCGGTTTCGGTCTCTACGCCAGTCACTGACAAGCCATCGTCAGCGACTGCGATTTTGCGAATGCCGGTTTCGGTGCGATACTCGACGCCGAGTTCGCGTCCGAGCTTAACGAGTGCCTCCGGTACGGCCCGCGTGCCGCCGACGGGGTACCAGATGCCTTCTTCGGTTTGCATATGTGCAATGCTGCACAGCACGGCGGGCGACGATTCGGGGCACGAACCGACGTACTGCGTGAAGTGATCGATCATCTGCGCAACTCGCGGGTCGGCGACGTACTTCCGCACCGTGCCCGATACCGAGCGACCCATTCGCATACTCATCACGTCGCCGAGAATTTTGGCGGAGAAGCCCGCTTTGAAGTCGATCATGTCGCCGATGCCGCCGATCGACTTCCAGAAGAAATATTTCTCGGACACCGTGTGCAGCCGATCCGAGAGTTTCAGAAATTCGCGGTAACCGTTGGAATTACCGGGCGCGAAGCGATCTAACGAGGCGGCCATGCTATCGACATTTTCGACGAGATCGAGCACGGTATCATCGCTGAAGAAGCAACGCCATTGCGGATCGAGGCGGATGAGTTGCAGGTAATCGTCGAGGTTCCGGCCCGCTTCGGAGAAGATCTTTCGCAGCACGTTCGGGATCGTGAGGATTGTCGGCCCCATGTCGAAGCGGAAGCCGGATTTCGAGAGTTGTGCCGCTTTGCCACCGAGCCACGCGGACTTTTCAAACACGGTCACGCTGTAGCCGCGTGCCGAAAGGGTACACGCCGATGCCAGCCCCGCGAGGCCCCCACCGATCACTGCGATCCGCCGATTATCCAGATTCACGTACATGGCTCCCAACGACAAAGATGTATGGTCAAGATACGACGGCAGTAAAAACAGTACGAAGAATTTAACCGCTGAGTGCGCAGAGAACGCGAAGAAGAAAAATCGTTACCGTTCACGGGGCAAATTGCATATTCGACCATTCAGAACCCGTAGGTCGTGGCCGAAGAGGCTTTGCGATGAGGCCCGACAGAACGGCAACGACAACA
>JAYVQG010000172.1:0-7400 GCA_043757025.1 Limnoglobus sp. | reverse complement strand
CTTACGTCCGATTTCGCCCAATTCCAATCACGCCAGAACCAAATTTTTAGTGGTCTTATTTGGCAAAACTGCAACCGGGTTTTGAACCGTGCCAAATCTTTAGTCTTTAATCTACTTCCCGTACTCGTCTTTCCACTCTTCGTACCACGCCATCTGGATCGCTTCGAGGCGTTTTTCGTTGGAATCGCTGGCTTTTCCGATGAAGTCTTCGAGGTCGAGCACCCACTTGTGCATATCGGTGAACCGCACGCTGAGCGGGTCCAGCGTGTCGTATTTCTCGAACAACATCTCGCCGATCTCGCGAGCATTTTCCCAACTCAGACTCATTGCAGAGACTCCTTAAATGTAACTGCCACAAAGATTTGACTCACGACTTCCGCTACAAAAAAAAGACCCCGCCGCGTGGTTGGCCACGCGACGGGATCGATGTGGATACCGAATCGGTCTAAGGGTTGTTAGCCACTTGGCCGTCGTTGCGGCAACCGAGCAGTTGGTACGTTCGGTGATCGATCGTTTGCGAGAGGAACGTGACCGTGCCGTCGGCACGCAGGAAGTTTGCACCGCCCGTGTGGCGCGATTTGAAGCCCATCGAGACGTTCCAGGCACGCGGTGCGTAACGAACCGGGTCGTTGCAGTTCGTTCCGTCCGAACGCTGATTGATCGGCACAATCGTCGTACTGTGAGCGGTGCCGCCCCCGTTGAAATGCCACCATGCGTTCCCTTGGAGGTGGTCGAACATCGACGGAAGGTTTTCACCGATGGCCAGCGTGTTCGACAAGCCATCGGTAATTTGTGCAAAATTGATACGCGTGCCTGCCCGCGTGAACAATCCGCGCATACCGTTGCCGTCGAACCCGGTCATGCCGCCACTGTCGCGGTAACCCATCGTGAGCTCCGTGATTCCGGGATACGGGTTGGTGTTCGGTCGACACCACGGTGAATTGGGTTGCGCACAAGAGCCGTCGCCGTCCGTGCATTGTGGGCCCATACTGCCCACGTAGTTCGTCGTTGTCGCTGCCGGATCGTAGTCGTCGCTCGGGCAACGACCGTACGGCAGGCGTGGACGAGCGACCAAAGCCGCGATACCCACGTCCACCGAGTTTGGGACGGAGTTGCGTTGATTGATTTGCTGCGCGAGTGCCCCTTGCTCCATTTGCGGCAGGGTGTGGACGAGCCAGCTACCTTGATTGGAACCCCAATCGTAGTTAGCCGCCCAGTTCGTCTCCAAAATCCTATCGGAGGTCGCATTGTATGGGGTGGCCGCTTCGTAGCCGAACAAGCCACCGGGGGGCAGGCGACCGTAGGTGTCGTGATACGCGTGCAGGGCGATCCCGAACTGCTTGAGGTTGTTCTGGCACTTCGCGCGGGCGGCCGCTTCGCGTACCTTCTGCACCGCGGGCAGTAATAGCCCGATGAGGATTGCGATAATCGCAATCACGACGAGGAGTTCGATGAGCGTAAAGCCCTTGGCGAAACGCCGGGGCCATCGCGACATCGTAGCGAAAGATAGGGACATGATGGAACCTCGAGCAAGATTTTGAAGGAGTGGAAACTACTTACGATTGAAAATCGTGTGGCAGACTGCTCTTGCTCGCGCAGTCCGGCGATTAACCATCTTGAGATTATCGTCATAATTTGAAGGAGTAAAGTGGATTT
Organism: Limnoglobus sp.; assembly: GCA_043757025.1. Classification (GTDB taxonomy): domain Bacteria; phylum Planctomycetota; class Planctomycetia; order Gemmatales; family Gemmataceae; genus Limnoglobus. Next base: position 5,744 of record JAYVQG010000172.1, on the reverse strand, counting down.
TTCAGATAATCCACACGATTTTTTCCGACTGTAGTCAGATCGTACTGTTTTGAACACGGTGTAGACTGGGGTGCCGTTTCGCGATGCGGCAAAAATCGACGTAAGAATGCGACACTTTTGCGTCGCGATGCGTCCTTTTTGCGTACGTTTGTGCAGCGTTGAAATTCCGACTTACGTGAGATCGCGTTTCTCTTTTTGATAGATGGCGATCGTGCAGATGAAGTCGAGACGCGGATTCAAACCGCGCCCTATTTTTTTTTCAAAATCGACGCGAATCTTTCTCCGATAATACTCTGCACGGTCGATTTGTCCGGTTCTTTTGAAGTGATCGAATAGCAGTTTGATTGTCGCTTGGTGGTTCGGATCCTCGCGAAGTGCCGTTTCGAGCCAATCGACACCTTGTTTGTTCAAACCGTTACGCAGGCAGATTTCCCCTGCTTTACTCCGCAATTCCGGGTCGTGTGGCTTCGTGCTGATCTCGCTCGTCACGTCGCTGAGAATTTTCAAATCGGCTTCGGATTGTTCCCACTTTCGCTTCAAACGTGCCGCTTCTTCCGTCTGTCCCATCTGAGTGAGGCATCGAAACATCGAGTAAAGTATATCGGATTCGTAAGGAGTGACTGCATAGGCTTTCTGCAATAGAGGTAGCGCCAATTCGGGCCTGCCCGCTTCGAGTTCGATCTGCGCCCGATGGAAAATCGCTCGCACAGCATCGGGGTGATTCCGGATCGTCTCATCGAGAACGGGAATCGCCGTGTCACTGCGTCCCTGCACGATTCGGCACGCGGCCCACACGGTTGCGATGTCCGCATCGTCCGGAAACTGTTCGCGTAATTTGTCGAGGTGAACGCTGGCTTCGCTCGGTTCCATCTTTGCGTCGATGATCAATCGGGCGAGATTATACTCGATTTTCGCATCGTTCGGCGCGAGTGCAAACGCAGTACGGTAGGCCGCGACGCCCGATTCTTTTTTGCGATTCCGCTCGCGAATGTCGCCGAGCATTGCCCACGCTCGCGCCGACTTCGGAGCGTGTTCGACCCATTTCTCGGCGCATCCGTTCGCTTCCGCGAGCCGAAAGTTAGCATAAAAGGCCGGAGTGAGCACCTCGGCGATCCAACGGGAATCCGGGTGGTTCAAGCTGAGGCATTGCATGAGATACGATTCGATTTTCGAGTTGGTTTCCCCCATCAGAAACTGAAGGAGGGATCGTTCCACTTCGATCGCTTCCTCGACCCAGCCGTACTTGGCGGCATCGTTGAGGTGATCGCGGGCCACGCGATACGCACCGTCTAACCTGGCCGCACGCGCGGCATAAAAGTGAACCTCGCCGCTATCGGGCCATTTCAGCAATGCCTGATCCAACAGAATGCGCGCTGCCTTGACATCATCATTCTCTATGGCAGTGACTGCGGCACGAAATCTCGAACCGGCACGGAGCTCGCCGACGATCAGCCAACCGCCTAAGCCGAGCAATGCGAGCAGCACGAGCGCAACGATTCGCTGGCCCGTCGATAAGCGTTCGGATGTTTCCACTTTCGCGGTCATTGTGCGGGCTTTCGTTGTGTGGCTTTGGCTTCACCTTCCGTCAATCGCGAATAGCCATCGACGGGAATATCCGTCCATTCCTGCTTCGCACCCGATGGCCATTCCACGCTCACTTTGCCAACCGTACTCGTAGCACCCAGGCCGATGATATGCCGCGGATCGTTCGTCGAACCGTAACTCGCTCCACCTTTAACGAACCGATGCTGAGTCCCATTTGCCGATTCCACAGTGATCTTGGCACCGACAATATCGCGATGTTTCGCACCCACTAATTCGATTCCGAGCCAGTGATTGCCTCCGGGGGACACGTTTTGCACGACGACGACCGGTTCGTTCAAATGACTAAACACGATGTCGGTCTTACCGTCGTTGTTGAGGTCGCCGAGCGCCGCGCCGCGTGCGTTGTGCTTGTCTGCGAAATATTTTCCACCTCGGTCTGTGATGGGAGTAAATTTGCCCGAGCTATTCTTGAGGAGTATCGGTCGCTGTTGGCGGCCAAACTTCGCGACGGGAAAACGGATGGCGTGCCCGTTTGCGATGAATAGATCTTCCCAGCCATCGTGGTCGAAGTCGGCAAAGCCCGTGCCCCAACTGACGTAGATCGCACCGATCACTCCAATGCCTGCCGATGTGGTCGCATAGTTAAACGTGATCCGGTCGCCTTCGCAGCGGTTTTTGTAGAGTGCCGGCAGTTCTTGCTCGTAATTCGTCACGAAAATCGAAGGCCGTCCGCCGCGGTCGTAGTCGGCGATATCGAGGCCCATGCTGCCGTTCGGAGTCGCGCGATCGTCGCGGGCCACGCTGGCATTCATGCCGAGTTCTTCGAGTATAATTTCCCCACCCGGCTTCGTGCGATTGATGTAAAGGAAGTTCTCGTCGGTGTCGTTTGCAACGTAAATGTCGGGCTTTCCATCGCCGTTCGCGTCGAAGAGGATCGCGCCAATTCCCTTGCCGTCCGTACGCAATTTCAGCTTCGCCGTGATGTCGGCAAAAGTGCCATCGCGATTGTTGCGGTAAATGGTATGCGGTAATTGCTTGAATTTCCGCGGCTGGCAGACGTCCCTCGTTTTGCCATCGTATGTGCATTCGGGGTTGTTGGTATCGAACCCCCAGTCGCCGTAATGGGCAACGTAAATGTCGGCGTAGCCATCGCCGTCGAGGTCGCCCCATGCGGCACTCGTACTCCAGAGCGTATCGTTCAACCCTGCTTTCTTCGTGACTTCTAGAAACCGTCGCGAACCTTTACCATCGGGTTCGTTGTGCCACAAAATCAAGCGATTATAGCCGGTGACGAGCATGTCGAGGTAGCCGTCGTTGTCGTAGTCGAACGCCGCCGCCCCGTGGGAATACTGCCAGATTCCGGTTAGCCCAACCTCAGCGGTGACGTCCTTAAACTTCATTCCACCGAGATTCTTGTACAAGCGACACGGATGGCCGCGAACGACCTTCCCCTCGTAAAAACCGCCGCCGGGGAAGAAGATGTCGAGCAATCCATCGTTGTCGTAATCGAACAGTGCCACGCCGCCACCGAGCGATTCGATGATCGCGAAATGGTTCGCTTCTTCGCCATTTTTGTAGGTGAAATCGATGCCAGACTCCGCGGTCACATCGCGAAACCAATCGGGGGCAGATGCCGTTTCGGGCTTCGTATGGTCTGCTGTGGAGTTGGTCGGAATGGCTTTATCGGATGAACATCCCGTCAAAAGGAATGTGGAAAGTAACGCCATAAATAGGTAGCGATACATGTTCGATCTCAATCGTTGGAGGCGGAGGAAGCCTGCCAGCAGTACGCGGAAACCGTCGAAAGGGGTTCGCCGAATCCAACGGGCTTCGCCATTCAGTCTACGGTTTAACTAAGATGAGGGATAGCGACAAAGTCAACGTTCCTCAAGGCGAAGCTACGCGAAATCATGAGCGAATCGAAAGTGGTTGGGATCGATCTCGGCACAACGTACAGTTTAGCGGCCTACGTCGAGAACGGGATGCCGGTCGTCGTTCGCGATGCGAGCGGTGCCGCCCTCGTTCCGAGTTGCGTCAGCTTTCACGACGATGGCACCGTGCTAGTTGGCACCGCCGCAAAGGAGCGAGCACTCGCCGATCCGACACACACGATCTTCAGCGTGAAACGACTGATGGGCCGCACGCTCGCCGACCTCGCGGGACAGTTGAAGCACATTCCGCACCAGATCGTCGAGCGCGAAGTCGAAGGCGGCCGCAAAGTCCTGCGCGTTTCAATTGGCGGCAAGGAACATACGCCCGAAGAACTCTCCGCGATCATTCTGAAGGAAATCCGCAAGCGAGCGGGCAACCCGACGAAGGCGGTGATTACCGTCCCCGCTTACTTCGACGATGCCCAACGGCAAGCGACGCGCGACGCGGGCCGCATTGCCGGCCTCGATGTTTTGCGCATCGTCAACGAACCGACCGCCGCGGCTCTGGCGTACGGACTGCACACGAAAACGACCGGCACTGTAGCGGTGTACGACCTCGGCGGCGGTACGTTCGATTGCTCGATACTCGCGCTTTCCGATGGCGTGTTCAAAGTTCTCAGCACCAACGGCGACACGTACCTCGGCGGCGACGACTTCGATCGCGCCATCGCTGAAGTCGTGGCAGCCGAGTTGAAACTCGAACTCTCGAACCGCGAACCCGAGTTACTCCAGCACCTACGCGATGCTTCCGAGAAACTCAAAATCGCCTTGTCAAGCAGCGAAACCGCAACATTTGAATTGCCGCTGAAGCAGTACACTCGGATGTTTACCCGATCCGAATTCGAGGCGTTGCTCAAACCGCACATCGATCGTTCACTCGAAAAATGCCGGTTGGCGCTACGCGATGCGCAACTCACGACGAAGCAGATCGACGAAGTCGTGCTCGTCGGCGGATCGACGCGAATCCCATACGTTCGGCAACGTGTTGGCGAATTCTTCAGCCTCACGCCACACTCGGAGTTGAACCCCGACGAAGTCGTTGCAATGGGTGCAGCCGTGCAGGCGGACATTCTTACGAGCGGCCGGCGCGACATGCTGTTGCTCGATGTCGTACCATTGTCGCTCGGACTCGAAACGCTCGGCGGCGTCGTCGATAAGCTCATCCACCGGAACACGACGGTGCCGTGCCGCGAAACGACGCGGTACACGACGGCTGCGGACAATCAGACCACGATCATCGTCAACATCTATCAGGGCGAGCGCGAGTTGACAAAGGACTGTCGCTTGCTCGGCCAGTTCAAACTCGCTGGCATCCCGCCAATGCTCGCGCAGATGGCGCAAGTCGATGTTACGTTCCTCGTCGATGCCAACTGCATGTTGACTGTGACCGCGAAGGAACAACGTAGCGGGCAGCAGGCATCGGTCGAAGTGAAGGCGGCACACGGCTTGTCGCAAGACGAAGTCGAAACGCTCGTCCTCGAAAGCGTCGAACACGCACACTCGGACTTCCGCGCAAGGCGTTTCATCGAGTTGAAGAACAAAGCCGAGGCCGATCAGAAACACGCGGAGAAAGCCCTCGTCCTCGTCGGCGATGCGTTCCCCGCTACCGAACGAGCAGGCGTGATTGCGGCAATCGATGCCCTGCGAGCCGCGATGGGCGGCGACGATGTCGAGCGACTGCAACGTGCCGTCGATGAGTTCGGCAAGGTGACCGCTCCGCTCGCGGAACTGCAAATGAACGCCGCCGTGAAGTCATTACTCACCGGCAAACGCGAAGGCGACATTGCCAAGGGATTAGATGAAACAGCTAACCCGTGAGGCAACGTAGTATTTTCTTATTTAACGCATCTGCGATAAGCCTAAAATATACGATGAGACGGACAAAATCGTAACGAATGAAACAACAAGGGCTTGCGATGTATCGCAAGCCCTTGGAAAAATGGAGGCGCCGGGAATGGGGTAGCCGCGATTCGAGTCACATGAAATCGCCTTATTTTCTAGGTGTTTTTGGAGAGGTGACGTTTAGGATACCCCTTCAGGCACCCGTTTTTTCAGACCAATTTCAGACCAGCCGCCGAGCCGCAGAACAAGGAATAGAACCCGTCAAGCGAGCCGGCCCAATTGGACTGGTCTGATTCTACTTCTACTGTATCCACTGTAAACCGTTATTTGACAGGGACTTCCGAATAACCGCTGAAAATCCAGAAATGCATCCGCAACGAACACAGATTTTCAGTTTTCAAAGGAAACCCAGAGGATTACACATGC